>CAIWTC010000614.1 GCA_903915485.1 uncultured Ignavibacteriales bacterium
AGCCTTGTAAAAAACATAGTATGTTCCTTGCTGAACGGGTTGAGGAATAGCAACGACAGCAGTTTCGGATAAGGTGTTTCCTGAATGAACAGGGGACTCGGATTTTGTCAGCATGAGTTGGTCGTTGGCGTCCAACACATTATCGACCGACCAATAGAACCTGGTTTTAGTATTTCTTCCTTCCGACTGGCCAGAGTTCGTGATGGAATATGGAAGTGAGATGCTCGTTTGTATGAGGTTCGCGCTCACCGGAACCATGGAATCATTGGCAACATAATCCACGTTAAAAGCTTGCATCCTGAAATTGTCAATACGCATTCCCTGCACTGTACCTCCACCCCAGTAGAGCCAGTTACTGTAATACTTATACCTCAGGACTACATGTTTCTTCCCTTTTAAGAAGGACAGGTCGAAGGAAGTGGAATCCAATTCGCAAACCGCGTAGCCTGCAGGTGGCCCCGACCAGCCCATTTCATTGTAAAAGCCGGTCAGGTAATGTGTATACCAGTTGTAGGACTGGCCATATTGTTCCTTCAGCAATGAAAAAGTATTTCCTCCATCGATTGAATATTCAAGGTTGCCACCATCTAACAGTGAGGAAATGCGCCCAGTACAGGCAAGGTCGAAGGACATAAATACTGTATCATAATGTTCAAAATCGAAGGCCGGGGTCTCCAGGCACCAGACTGGTTTTAGCCACGATTGGTCATTAATCCGGTCAGTGAACATTTCGCCCGATTGGAAATCGGTCTGATACAGGTACTCTCCCTGCACCAGCATATTTCTGAAACGAAATCCGCCAATTATTGCTCCTGAAGATTAGGGCTTTATGTAAGGATTCCAGCCCGGGACCACAGTATCATTGAAATCCATAAAATACGGGTAGGTTTTAATGCTATCGAGTGCCAATGGCCAGAAACCTGTATTGTTCAGTTCATTTGATTCTGCGACGACATTTTCTGCATCTAATTGATATATAAGGTATTTGAACAGCGGAAGATTGACGGGTGCATTGCAGGCAGTATTAAGATAATAATACTGATCTGGTTTAATTCTTGGAATATCGAATTGTCCGATTAAAGAGTCGGTCACTTCAAGTAGCGTATCAACTGAAAGATAAAACCTGGCAGTCGTAGGCAGCCCATAAAAATTTCCCTGGTTTTTAATGTTCATTAGTATCTTATCTTTTACTTTAATGTTTTTTTTGGCATAATATTCAGTAGCAATATGCTGGAACTAAGACCAACTCTTTGATTTTCTCTGCCATAATAATCGTTTCTTTTCCGATTTTAGTCATGTAATATTTGTATGAATCATTAGCTTTTTTTATTAGCCCATGCACTTTCAAGCGTTTGATTAACCTGCTTATTTTACTTCCTGTAAAACCAAGTAGTTTTTGAAGATTTTTATTTCTAAACCCATTAATATTGAATTCCCCACGAGTAATGGCAATTAAAATTGCTAAATCATCGGCGCTAAAGAAGTTAAAACCTTTGTAGTTTCGATTATTGTCAATTTTTGATTCAGTAATTTTTTCAAGTCTTTTCCTGCCAACTTCTTTGTTATCGAATGCTGAAATAAACTCCAAATATCTTTTATTTGAAGCTTTCAGGTTGTCTGTTAGAAATGAAAGACTGTAAATGTTTTTTTTCAATGGAGCCATTTCATACGACGTTGACCCGTCACGGTGTACTACCTCGCGGAAGTGTTTAAAAAAGCTTATATCATTTGATGTTGTTTCAATGCGTAGTATTTTACTGAACTTGTCGTACATTTTTATAGATACCGACCCCATAGTATGTTTTATACGACTGCCTTCTATTCTTACGTGGTAATTGTTACCAACTTCACCTTGATATCGGGGATCTAGTTTGTGTCCCAAAAAAGTTGCAATGTTTTCAGGTTTAACAGTGTGTATTGCTGTGGCTATAAGTTCATCGTAAATTAGTTGCAAATCGTCCTGCTTTTTAAACACAATATCGGTGGCATATTCCGCTTGCATCACACTCCAATGATATCTGAGGTTAAAATCTTTATAGACCGGACAAAACTGCCATGCAAACTCATCCAATTTGCGGTGAAGTTTCTCCATACTGATATTGTCCGAAAGTTCTTGCGCTCTATCAACATGTTCAATATAATCAAAAGCATTGTCGATCATGGCATATTTAATCCCAGCTTTTTTTAATTCCGCAGCCAATAAATTGTGACCGTTAATATAAACCTGCAAACGGAAGGGGCACCATGTGGGTACACGGACATATCCCAAGCCAACCTGAGGGTCAATGAAATAAAAATAGTAATGTAAACACTTACTCTGGTCAGATTTTAAAAATGTTTTGCCTGTTGTTTTATCGTGCCATGGTTTATAGGTATTGCATCCCTCCATGGCCGAGATGATATGGACAATGCCAGGATGATCGCCACGCTGTTTAATTTTCTCTGAAACGATTGATTCTTTTCTAAGACCAGACTTGCGAATGAACTCTATTTCAATCCCATGCTCTTTGGCTATACGTTCGGCATTCGCCCGAATTGCATCTTTAAATGGTTCAGCAAATCTCTGATAATCAAAAATTTTGACCTCGTTATTGTACATATAGCTTGTCATTCCTTGGCTATATGATATTTCTGGCATTGTGCCAGTGAGAATGAGCCTATCGTAACATGAAAGTACTAAGGCTATTTTCCCTTTGTAAGTTTCTGTAAGGAGTTCCATCCTGTAAAGTTAACATTTCCCCTGTTTGGTTCTGGCTCGTCCAGGTTAGGAGAAAATAGAAGCACAACGATAAAGTAAACAAGGATCACAATCACAATTAGTACAATACTTATCCTTCTTGTTTCATCGCGTTGGTTAACAGATGTCCAGAATTTTAAGGATCCACCTGAAATGATCGCTCTTAAACCTGAATAGTTCCTCTGAAATCCGGAAAGTAGGTTAACAGGCATCTTATGCCGGAAATTAAGACTTCCTTTCTTATCCCTGAGATCCATCATCGGTTTCTCGAAGAACATGTACAGCAGGTAAGATAATCCTAGGGTAAATGCCAGGTAGACTACAAACCGCATAAACTCAAATCCTATACCTGTGAATTGCGATAATTTGAAATAATTAAGAAATATCGGAACCAGGTGATCCCGCACCGGACCATGGTTCATTACATAAATTGAATACGAAATCACACTAAAATGAATAAAAAATGTATGCCACCATTTCTTCACCT
>CAIWTC010000615.1 GCA_903915485.1 uncultured Ignavibacteriales bacterium
ACACACCCTGGTTAATACACCCATTTCATAAATAAGTATCAACGAAGCTTTTGTAATAGGAGGATAATTTTTTTGATAAAACATTATTTGCGCTATCTGTTGATTCCTAAACTTGAACCAGGGCATTAAATCAGTTGTGGCTCCGCCTAAATGAATAATAGAAGTAGCCGGATAGTATAGCACTCGTCTATTCTCTTTGTTAAGTGCATTACATAAGTCAAGCTCTTCAGCATAAAAATGAAACCGTTCATCAAAACCCCCAAACCTTTCGTATGTCTTCTTAAGCATAAACATAAAGGCCCCCTTGACATATCCCGTACGGGTAAGTTCAGTAATCTTTTTATAATGTAGGTGGTATTTGCTTAGCAAAGCAGAACGCTTAAATATTTTATACAAGAAGAAAGCCTCGCCAAAACAATTCATTATTGTATCTAATTCGAGCGCCGACTCCTGCAAAGACATGTCTGAATTCAGCAACTTACATCCTATAATGCATTCTTCATTAAGGCTATCAAATTGTGATTTTACTGATAATAGTGTGTTTTCAAGAAATAAAGTGTCATTATTAAGTATGAGTAAATACTTCCCAGTACACTCCTTGACAGCCAAATTATTAGCTGCGGAAAACCCAATATTATTAGCAGAGGGAATAAACTTTACTTCAGGATATTTCTTAACAAGTACATCCAATTTAGAGGCAGTTGTTTCATTATCAACTACAACTATCTCATAGTCCACCCCTTGAGTAAATTTTTTTATTGAATGAATACAGTCATCAACCATATCATAAGTAAAGTAATTAATTATTGCTATTGATACTTTATTCTCGTTCATTTCGCGACTCAGATAAGCACCCTTAGCTTTCCAATAACTGGGATATACTCATAAATTAGACCTCTCTCTTGAGGATTGAAATATTTAAATAATTTCAAACTATAAACAAGGAATAATAATGACACTCCTTCGTATATCAAAAAGGGGGCTTTGAAATAAAACATACTCAAATGAAATAAACCAACTCCCGCCAACCACCTTAAAGACGCAACATCAAAAAACATCAAATTTATTCCGTGATACCTTTTCATCGAGGCCAGAAACAAAAAACCTATAGTTGCCGCGGCAACTTTTGCAATTGCCACACCATTATAACTTAGAGAAGGAATTAATGATATTGAGATAAATCCATTTACCGTCATTAATACTATAACATAATAAAAGGCATATTTTTGCTTATCATATGCTGTCAGTAAGTCAACCACTAAAAAATTAATAAACATAAAAATATTAGCTGCCAACAACAGGAAAATGCATAACGCACCTGTAGTAAATTTCGCACCAAAAAGCATAACAACAATATCTTCCGCCTTGAACCCCACCATAAAAAACAAGATAACTGCAATTGCAAAAAGGACCTTGAATAACACAGAAACTAGAACAATTGTTTTTTCAGACTTTTTACTTGCCTCTGCAACTATTACGGGGAAAAAAGTTGCCACAAGGGCAGATGGTATTATAAACAACGGCTGAACAATTCTGATAGCAGCCCCATATATTCCTACCGCACCGGCATCCTTAAACAATTTCAACAGCAACAAATCAAATTGTTGATAAAGAGTTATGGCTAAAACATATCCGAACAAGGGCACTGACCTTTTAATAAGAGGCTTTGCATTTATTAAGGAAAATCGAAAAGTATAGTTGTGCGAGCGTTTGAGTGCCGCGATAACATAAACAAACCCAGGAATATTTGCAAGAACATAAACCATCATAAAGTATGTAAACCCTGCATTTAATAATGGCATCATATAGACAAGAATAAGAAACATTAAATTGTCCATAAAAACACCAATTGATGAAATATGCATTTTATGCGTCACTTTCAATGGAATATCAAGTAATTCTCTTATGTTTTGAAACTTCGCAGAGACTATATTATTAAACATCAAAAGAACCGTCAATAGTATTTGAGTCAAAGAGTGTCCTGTCATGAAAAGCACAAACCCCAAGGGGAGTATTATAACAGCAACTAAAATAGTCCTTATGGTAATTGCTGTATTTAATATTGTATAATCCGGAAAGGAGAGCGAGGACTCCTTGAATGCAACAGGCC
>CAIWTC010000616.1 GCA_903915485.1 uncultured Ignavibacteriales bacterium
AGAACTTTACCTACCAGCAAAATTGCTATAGTCATGGGTTCATTCTTCGCAAACAATTTTGTGGTGTTTAAAATACAATGCTCCTGATAAGCATATGCCTAAAAATCCGCTCATCACAAATCTGCAAAAAGTCGATATAGAAATGTAGTTACTGTTCAGGGGTGATATAAACATATTAACCGACCAAAGGTAAAGAAAGGAAAGCATATGGATTCAGTGCTCGTAACATTACTTGACAAAGGGGGTAAATATTCCCGATACTTGCATTGATGAAAATACCTAAAGGTTATATACTTGTAAAAGAAGAAGACTGGAATAAGCTTCAGAACCAGGTTGTTGAATTGCAGCAAGTGATTGACAAATTACAAAGCCGTATTATTGAGCTAGAAAATCAACTCAATAAGAACAGCACCAATAGTCACAAGCCATCGTCTACAGATGTATTTCGTAAACCAATTCAAAATAACCGGGAGAAGAGTAATAATAAACAAGGAGCACAACCAGGACATTCCGGAACGACTTTAACTATGGATGAAACTCCTGATGTAATACTATTTCATCCCGTTGAAGGTATATGTGAATGCGGTCGGGATTTATCCAAGCAACCAATACTAAGAGTTGAACGCAGGCAAGTAATTGATCTCCCTGTGAAGTTGAAAGAAGTTACCGAACATCAGATTGAGTTCAGACAATGCGAGTGTGGGCAGGTTTACTGTGGAAGGGAAATGGATAGTTCACCAGTAAAATATGGCAGCAAGATAAAGGCTTTGACTGTTTACATGAATAACTACGCACATCTTCCTTATGACCGTCTTCAGGAGTTCTATCATGATTGCTTTGATATCAATATTGCAGATGGAACATTACTTAAAGCCAATGAAAAGTGTTTTGTAAACCTGGAATATACAGAAAAACAACTCAAGGATGCCCTTAAATCAAGCCCACTCAATCACAGTGATGAGACTGGGATAAGATGTGAGTCGAAACTTAAATGGATCCATAATACCTCTAATGATCGGTTTACCCATTATGCTATTCATGATAAGCGTGGCACCTTGGCAATTGATGATATTGGAATCCTTCCGGATTATGCAGGAGTTAGTGTTCACGATCGCTACAAAAGCTATGATCAGTATCCCTGTGAACACAGTTTATGTAATGCCCATTTGCTAAGGGATCTCAAAGGACTCGCAGAGAATGGCATTGCCTGGGCTTCTCCAATGATCGAACTGCTCCTAAAAGCCAAGAAATACAAAGAGACGCTAAAGCTGACCAAAAAATTAAAAGATGAAATCCTCTCGGAATATGATTGCATTGTTGCAAGTGGTTTTGTCAATGAGCCAGTTGTTCCGGAAGATCCTGTGAGAAAAAAAGGCAGGAAAAAGAAATCAGAGTCATTAAACCTGCTGGAAACATTTGAAAACAGGAAAGATCAGGTTCTCAAATTCTTTACAAACCCGATTGTCCCATTTGATAATAACATGGCCGAGAGAGATCTTAGAATGGTCAAATTGAAACAGAAAATATCTGGATGCTTTCGTACAAAAAAAGGTGCCGTGATATTTTGCAGAATCCGCTCTTATATATCAACCCTCAGGAAACAAGGTTATAGCGTTTTCGCTTCCTTACAATTAGCAGTGGATGGCAATCCTGTTAATTTGTGCTCCTGACACCTGAACAGTAACGAGGAAAATTTAATAAACGGTAATGTAGGTCATTGAATTCAAGATGTAAAATTTGTAAACTTGGGATTCAATTATTCATTATATCATCAGCAGAATTAAACCAGGAAAAATTAGATATAATAGCATGGATAAATCAAATCTCTGATGTTAATTTGGATTTCATTACTCGATGGAATGCGAATTTCCGTGGCTCAGAATTTTTCATAAAAAGAGATAGCTTCTTTCTTTATTGCCATTCAGTCATTCGAGGAAATGGTTTCTCAATTTCCCTATTTATACACTCAAACAATTAAGATAAAAATACGAAGAGCAGTTTTGAGTAG
>CAIWTC010000617.1 GCA_903915485.1 uncultured Ignavibacteriales bacterium
CTGGGTGACCTGATTCAGAATATCAATATTTATGATAACTACCTGATGATCTTCCAAAAGAATTTTGTGAGTCCCACTGCAAGTTTTGGGCTTGGATTCTACAAATATTATCTGGTTGACAGCTCTTTCATTGACAATAAGTATTGCTATAAAATCATGTTCAAGCCTAGGCATAAACAGGAATTAACTTTTACAGGGCATTTTTGGATTCACGACACAACATGGGCAATTAAAGAGGTTGAGATGAAAATGGTAGAGGATGCTAACATCAACTTTATTAAAGATCTTGTTGTAAACCAGAACTTTGACAGAATTGACGGAAAATCCTGGATGATGACTAAGGATCAGCTTATTATTGACTTCAATGTGATCGAAAATTCAAGAAGTACAATGGGCTTTTATGGCAGGAAAACGACATCGTATAAAAATTTTGTTTTTAATGCCCTAAAGTCTGATGAGTTTTATTCGACCCCTACCAATATAATTGTTGAAGATAACTCCCTTGAAAGAAATGAAGCATATTGGAAACAAGCCAGGCACGATTCTTTGTCACGGGATGAGAAGACAATTTATCATATGATAGACACTTTGAAATCACTTCCCGCTTTCAGAACGTATGTTGATATTATTAAAATGGTTACAACAGGGTATTACGAAGATGGAAAATTTGAATGGGGCCCTTATATGTCTACCATTAGTTTCAATCCTCTTGAAGGTTCAAGGTTTAGATTAGGTGGTAGAACAAGTAATGCTTTTAGTAAGAAAATTGAGTTTTCAGGGCATATTGCATATGGAACCAACGATCAGACATATAAATATGGATTTAATACAGTCTTTATGTTTGATAAAAATCCTCGCAGGGTTCTGCAACTTTCTCACAGTTGGGATATTGAACAACTTGGTCAAAGCCAGAATGCGTTTCGTGAAGATTTTTTACTTGCATCATTATTCAGGAGAAATCCTGCCGACAAACTTTCTATGGTTAGAGAATATCATGCCACATACGAGCATGAGTGGTTTAATGGGCTTTTAAGCAGGGTTCACTTTGTGAATAGAAATATTTATGCTCTCGGTGATACCATGTTTAAAGTGTTTGCAAATGATGTCAACGGTTTGGCGGAGAGAAGGTCAATTACAACATCTGAAATACGGATTGATACAAGAGTTGCAATTAAAGAACGCTTCGTTATGGGAGAATTTCAGCGCCAGAGCCTTGGTGCAAAATATCCGATTCTGGAAATACAATATACTTATGGAATACCAAATCTGCTAGGTGCAGAATATGAATATCACAAGCTTCAGTTGGGATTAGAGCATTGGTTTAATATTGGTTCATTCGGGTGGTCTAAATATATAATTGAGGCTGGACGGATTTGGGGTAAAGTTCCTTATCCACTTCTTAAACTACATGAGGGTAATGAAACTTTTTCTGTTGATGAATATGCGTTCAATACTATGAATTATTATGAATTCGTTAGCGATCGTTATATAAGTGCTTATTATACACATCATTTTGGTGGATTATTTTTAAACAGAGTACCCTTGTTACGAAAACTAAAATGGCGTGAAGTTGGATATATTAAAGGACTGGTTGGTACATTGGATACTAAAAATGTCATGTCTTATCTTCCCGATGGTACTCAGGTTACTACACTGCCTAAAGGTCTTGGTGCTCTTGATAAACCTTTCTTCGAAGGTGGTATGGGAGTCGAAAATATCTTCAGGGTACTCCGAGTCGATTTTATCTGGAGGCTTTCATACCTCGATCATGAAAATATTACCAAATACGGTTTAAGATTCACTTTGTGGTTCGACTTCTGATTTCTATATATATGTAACTACCATACTAGCTA
>CAIWTC010000618.1 GCA_903915485.1 uncultured Ignavibacteriales bacterium
AGAGAACTTAAAATGACTTCAATCGCGGTAACTCATGACTTGATATGCGCGCAAATAATTGCCGACCGCTCAATAGTGTTGCGCGACGGAAAACTAATATTTGAAGGGAATATGGATGCACTGCTAAGTGATAAGACTCCATTCCTACAGAATTTTTTCAGTCCTTCGTTAATCTCAGACGAATCTTAAGGTAATAAAATGGTAAAGAAAAAAACATTTCTTAAACTCGGTATATTCATCTTCGTAGGATTTTTGCTAATCGTAACATCAATATTCCTGATTGGCAATAAAGAATCCATGTTCTCAAAAACTATCATTGTGAAAGCATACTTTGCAAACATTGAAGGGTTGAGAAAAGGCGCGCCTGTGCGGTTAAGTGGAATAGATATCGGAAGCATAAAAGACATCAGGATTGTCGGAAGCGAAAAAGGTCAGGTTGAAGTTACAATGAAACTGGATGCGACCGCACAAAAGTTTATTAAAACAAATACCCGTGCAGCAATTGAAACTGAAGGCCTTGTCGGTAATAAAGTTATAAGTTTAATTATTGACACGACAGAAGCAAGTCAAATTAAAGACGGTGATTCAATTCAGGGTATTGACCCGCTTGCATTCGGCGTTATTATTAAAGAAGTCCAAGGCACACTTGCGAATATCAAAGATATGTCCAAAAATCTTGATGAGATTCTGCAGAAAGTTAATGACGGCGAAGGTTCAATCGGGAAACTGATTAATGAAAATGATTTATACTTCAACACAAACTCATTGATAGTTACAGCGGATAAAAGTTTAGGCTCCATAACGACTAAATTGGATACCGTTGCAATTGTTGTCAACTCTCTACTTGGCGGTGTTCAAACCATCGTAGCGAATGTTGATAGGGTAGTTCTCAGCGTGGATAAGGTTGTTTACAATGTGGATTCAGTTTTTAAGAGCGTAGCTAACGGTCAAGGATTTTTAGGGAAAATGATTGCAAAGGAAAGTCCTATTGACTCAAGTTTCGCAAGTATCGTAACGAATCTTATATCCATCTCCGAAACCACAAAAAATGGTGCCGAGAAATTTGCGGAAAATATGGAAGCACTTAAAAGAAACTGGCTCTTCAAAAGTTACTTTGAACAACGCGGATACTATGATAAACCTGCGTATGAGGTTCAGTTAGACACCTACATCAAGCAAATAAATGACAGAATTAAAGTACTTGATGAAAGAATAGAGACAATGCGAAAACTTCAAAACAAGGTTAAAAACTAGAAACCATTTCTAGCACTTTGATTTGAGTTATTCGTTTGGCTTTAGTTGATAATAAAACCAAGGATAATAAAAAACCCCAATCAGAATAAATCATCATGGGGTCTTAAATATTTACTGTGTGCTTATTTTACACAGCGCAACCGGAGTTTAGTGAATTAAAATCCTTTTGTGAATCCTGTTTCTTTATAAAGCCATTTTACTGTCACAGAAGCCTTCACATTTGCTGTACCGCCAGCTCTTCCAGTAATCTGCAATTTCGAATAATGTCCGTCATTATCATAAACGAAATAATAACTGCTTGAGGTATCAGGCATCCAATTACTCCAAGTAGCGGCATCATACTTAGGTGCATTAACGCCATCATTTAAGTCAGTTCCATTACCTTTAATGAAATATGTTTTTCTCAATAACAATGGGTCTGCAGCAATAGCAGTTGAATAAAGATCATAATCTACAGAATGATAATATAAATCCATAGCTGCTTTATTTGCATCCTTAAAACTGATTGATTTTCCTGTTGAAAGAACCAATCCGCTGTGATGGCTAGTGTCAGTATCTGCAGTTTCATAGATTGTTACTCCTGAATATGTAACCGAAGTATTTCTGCAAGTTATAGTATCTTTCTGACCTCTAATAATATAACGGAATACCTGAAGTGTATCTCCATCTGAAATAAACTTAAAGATATGATCTCCAGGAGTTAAACTATCTAAAGTAAACGGGGTTAAATAAGATGTAGAACCGTTATCAATATGAACTGTTGCACCTGAAGGAGTTGAAGTAACTAGAATCAATGGGTTTGATGTAGGTACAGGATTTGTTGAAGTGTCACTGCAGGAGGTTAATAAAAATCCTGCGATTAAGACTACAGGCAATAATAAAAATAATTTTTTCATTGGTTTTTCCTTATGATTTTTGAATTAATTAGTTTTTTTGAAACTTATTGAGAAACTTGCTTTTTCAACATTTGAGCTGAATAAACCGCTAAATGATTTACCATCTTTACTCAAGCTTGCAGAATAAGACCCTGCTTCTCTAAACACTTTTGTATCTGACATAGTAATTGTTGATTTTGCGGCGTTGACTTCACCTTTTACAGGGCGAACTTCAGCTTCACGAGACTTTATTGTCAGAACTCCTGAAAACTTACTTCCGGTCTGTTCTTTAATTTCAAGTGTAGATGGGTAATTATTGAATGTCCCAGCCCATGTACCCTTAACTTCAACCGTTTGTTCAACCGGTGCAGCAGTTTTTTTTGCGGTATCCTGAACCGGCTGACTTACAGCTGTTTCAGTTGCTTTTGGCGCTTCCTCTTTTTTACATCCCGTAAAAGAGATTAGAAACGCAGACACTATGAGAAGTGATAACTTCCCTAAGAATGAATTCATTTGTCCTCCGAATATATATTTGAGTTTAATTGTTAATTGCTGCAACAAGCTTAATCATTTGTAAGTTGCTGCTAGCAGGAATATAAAATTTAATAAACTAAAAATAGTGTTTTTTTAACTAATATCGTTGGTCGATAGTCGTAATATAAAAATATATTTATTTTGTAATTTTTACAAGTAATTATTACCGATTCGGGATTATTTTGCTATTTTTATAGATATTAAATAATAAACAATCGGTCACTGTAATTAGTTTCAAAATTCTAATTTTACAGGCATTTTGATAAATGAGCTGAAAATACACTGCGTTCTACAGCAAATTGTCATTCACTTCAGTGTATTCTCGCAACAATTTAGTACCGGGACCATCGAAATTATCTCTGGCACGCAGTTTGTAGTACATTGACAAACAATAAATCACTTAGTTACTAAACAATCTGAAAGGTTCTCGTCATGGGACAACAACAATTGCTCTTAATCGTTCTCGGCGTTATCATCGTTGGTATCGCAATCGTAGTTGGTATTAATTTATTCCAGTCAAGTGCAGTAGAAGCTAATCGCAGTGCTGTTATTCAAGATTTGAATACTTTAGCATCAAAAGCTCAAGAATATTACAAAAAACCAACCGCTCAGGGCGGCGGCGGAAACTCTTTCGTTGGTTTCGCAATGCCTACCGGTTACGGTACAACAGCTAACGGAGCTTATACAGTTAGTACAGCAGGAACTGCTACTACAATCGTATTTAAAGGTATAGGAAATGAAAAAGGCGATGACGCTGCAACAGGTGTAACTCACACTGCAACAGTCACCAACTCTTCAGCAACACCTACGGTTGCAAAGACAAACTAATTAATAGTTGAATAAGCCTGCTGAGTATATCAGCAGGCTTTTTTTTTAAGTATTTTAGGAAGGACACATTATGGGACAACAACAATTGCTATTGATTGTACTTGGAGTTATTATAGTAGGGATTGCTATAATAGTTGGTATCAATCTTTTCCAAACTAGCGCTGTTGATTCCAATAGAAGTGCGGTTATTCAAGACTTGAATACACTCGCTACAAAAGCTCAGGCATATTATAAAAAGCCTTTATCACAAGGCGGTGGTGGAAATTCCTTTGTAGGGTTTGCAATACCTACCGGTTTTGGAACAACTGCAAACGGCACTTACACTGTAAGTACTGCCGGAACTGCAACTACAATAGTGTTTAAGGGTGTAGGAAACGAAAAAGGCGATGATGCAGCAACTGGCGTAACACAGACTGCAACAGTCACTAATTCTTCCGCAACCCCAACAATCGCAAAAACAAATTGATTTTATTTAAGCCTGTGATTTTATTACAGGCTTTTTTTTACATAATAAAGATTTAGAATGGGTCAGCAGCAGCTTTTATTAATAGTTCTTGGAGTAATCATAGCAGGTATAGCAGTAGTTGTTGG
>CAIWTC010000619.1 GCA_903915485.1 uncultured Ignavibacteriales bacterium
AACTCTTTGACCCGAACAAAACAAATTTAGTTGCTGAAGTATCTGTGAAAGAACCCATCGTTTACGCAAAGTCAAAAACAAAAATAGCCATGATTGATTGCGGAGTTAAAAACAATATTATTCAGGCCTTTCTGAAGAGAGACATTACAGTAATAAGAACTCCATATGATTATGATTTCACTAAGGAAAAAGTTGATGGCATCGTGCTTTCAAACGGTCCCGGCGACCCTAAGATGTGCGGAGTGACAATTGAGAATGTTAAGAGGGCAATGACCTTAGGTGTCCCGATTTTAGGCATTTGTCTCGGTAATCAGATACTTGCGCTTGCGGCAGGTTCCGATACATATAAATTGAAGTATGGGCATCGCAGTCACAATCAACCTGTCAATGAAGCGGGCACAAAGCGCTGTTACATTACTTCACAGAATCATGGCTATGCAATTGATTCGCTATCTCTTAAAGAGGATTGGCGCGAGTGGTTTGCAAATGACAATGACGGAACAAATGAAGGGATTATGCACATGCATAAGCCTTTCTTCGGTGCACAGTTTCATCCGGAGGCCTCTCCGGGACCAGATGATTCTGAATTTATTTTTGATATGTTCGTGAGGGCTTTAGCATGATAAAGAAAGATAAACCAAAAAAAGTTTTAATATTAGGTTCAGGTGCACTTCAGATAGGTCAGGCAGGTGAGTTCGATTACTCGGGTAGTCAGGCAACAAAGGCTTTGAAGGAAGAAGGCATAGAAACTGTTCTAATCAACCCGAATATTGCAACCATTCAGACTTCTGAGAATTTAGCTGACACGGTATATTTCCTCCCTTTGAAAATTGATTTCATAGAAAGAGTTATTGAAAAGGAAAGACCGGATGCTATTCTGCTTAGCTTTGGTGGGCAAACTGCTCTTAATGCAGGTGTGGAATTACATGATAGGGGAATCCTTGAAAAATATAATATTAAAGTATTAGGCACTCCGGTATCAGTAATTAAGACTACAGAAGATAGATTCCTTTTTGGTGAGAGGGTTAAAGAAGTTGGGCTGCAAGTTGCAAGGAGTCTTACTGTTGCCAATATTGAGGAAGCTAAGGAAGCAGCAATAAATATTGGTTATCCGCTTATGGTACGAATTGCGTATGCACTAGGCGGGCTTGGTTCGGGAATCGTGAATAATGAAGAAGAACTAATTGAAAAAGCACAGCGCGCATTTTCTTTCACAAGTCAGATTCTTCTCGAAGAATCTTTGTACGGATGGAAGGAACTGGAATATGAAATCATCCGCGACAAATATGATAACTGCATCTCGGTCTGCTCTATGGAAAATTTGGATCCGATGGGAATACATACCGGTGATAGTATAGTTGTTGCTCCATTGCAGACTCTTACTGCTAACGAAAACTTTCAACTTCGTTCAATTGGAATAAAATTAATCCGTGCACTAGGAATCATCGGCGAATGCAATATTCAGTTTGCGCTAAATCCAAAATCGTTTGATTATAGAATCATCGAGGTAAACGCAAGACTTTCAAGAAGTTCCGCACTTGCATCGAAGGCAACAGGTTACCCGCTTGCATTTGTAGCAGCCAAACTTACGGTTGGATATGACTTAAATGAAGTAGAGAA
>CAIWTC010000620.1 GCA_903915485.1 uncultured Ignavibacteriales bacterium
ACCTCCCGAACCCCACACTGAACCCTCTGCAGCAACAAAAACGATATTGCTGTTCCTCGGGTCAATGACAATTTTTCCAATCTGACGGGACTCCTTCAGACCCATGTTGGTCCATGTTTTTCCGCCGTTGACTGTTTTATAAACTCCGTTTCCATAACCAAGCGAACGCTGATGATTATTCTCACCTGTTCCTGCCCATACGACAAATGAATTATTCGGGTCCATCGCTAGACATCCCATTGAATAAGCACCGTACTTATCAAACACAGGGGTAAAGGTAGTTCCGGCATTGGTCGTTTTCCAAATATGTCCACTTGCAACCGCGACATAATACTCGCTTTTATTCTGAGGATTAACTGCCAAATCAGCAATTCTTCCGCCGGTCACAGCAGGGCCTATAGAACGCCACTTGAATGCACCGGTTATTTCCGAGTTCAGCGTGTCCTTGTTTTCATCTTTCTTTTGAGGAATAATGATAGCGCTGAGAAGCAGCATTAGGCAGAGAAGTTTATTAAGAATAGTCATATAGTCTTCACATTAAGAATTTATTAAATATTTGGAAGACAATATAAGTGAAATACTAAATTAATAAAAATAACCGCCGACGGGTGGCTTCTTCCGGCGGCGGCTGTATTAAAGATAGCGTTTATCTTTGTTCGAAATTATTTTAGTTGTGCCCCTTGAAAATTCTACACTTATGCCTTATCTCAGCTTATACTGTATAATGAACCATTATTCAGTACAATACATACTTATGATTCAGTGTGCTTAAACTTTAATTATACTCTGTTAATCCCGCATTTAATAAATTTCTTTAGGTCTTCCTTCATGGCTTGGATAGATATTTTTTTATCGCCTATTGCCCAAGTCAATAGCAGTGAACGGATTTGACCGAGTATTAAAATTCTAAGTAAATCAATCTTTATATCAGAACGAAATTGTCTTTTAATTACTCCCTCTTTAACAATTGCTTCACCTGATTTCATAAACTTTTCAAAGTAAGGAGTGAACTCCTCAGGATAATCGCGTATTAAGTGACTTTCCTCATTGACCACAACCAAAGCTAAGTTCCTGTCAACAGTAAAAACATCAATAACGATATCAATCAGCATATCAAACTTCGCATCTGCCGTTAAGGTATTATCTTTTTCAACAGGCGAAATCTGTTCATATAGCTCTTTCCAAACATCATCAAACAAAGCCAGAATAATCTGTTGTTTGTTTTCGAAATATGAATATATGCTTCCGGCAGCTATTCCCGCTTCATCAGCTATTGAGTGAATCTTTGCGGCGTGGTATCCGCTTTCAGCAAATACTTTTACCGCTGCAGTAAGAATCGCTTCTTCTTTATTTCCTTGCTTAGTTCTCATATTCCATAAATGATTATTGAATCGTTATTCAAATATAAATAATTTTTGATTTAATTGCCAATGTAAAAGTGGAAATATTTAGAGCGTGTTGCATGACGCTTCATTCTCATCAGATGTCGGCTCATAAGTCAATAGAACTATCTCAGCGAAACCACATCGTGGTG
>CAIWTC010000621.1 GCA_903915485.1 uncultured Ignavibacteriales bacterium
CCACACCCGGCTTTGGGCTACTCGGCCCTCGCGGTATGCTTTCGTCTTCATTTGACGAGGCTTTGGCTGAGTTGACCTTCTCTGCAGGCAGCTCTACTCTTTGGCGGACACAACCGGACTGCCCGGAGCTTTCTTTTTCCCAATAGAATCTACAACCGCAGCATCAAACTGTAACTCACCGTCAACATTCAAATCAGGGCGTTTCTCCTGAACAATCCTAGTTGCCTGACGAACCTTATCAATAAGTTCATGCTCAGCACTTCCTTTTGTAGAAAAAGATAGCATTGCTATATAAGGAATTTCACCCGTTAATATTTTGTGATTGTCTGCAGTCGAAATTGCGATATCAGCAAGTTGCGTAGCATCCGGATTAGGGACTACCGCACAATCGCCAAAACTATAAGTAAGTTCTGGAAAAACCATCAAGAAGAAACTTGATACTACTGCGATTCCTTCTTTCATACCTACGCATTGGATGCCTGCACGCATAACATCGCCTGTAGAAGCGAATGAACCTGCAACGCTGCAATCCACAGTGCCGTTAGCAACCATCATAGCGGCAAAAAATAAATCCCGCTTCATCACTTCATGAGCCTGCTCAATCGTGACGCCCTTGTGTTTTCTTTTGTTGTAGTAAGAATTTGCAAAGTCACTTAACATCTCTGATTTCGTAAAATCAACAACTCTAATTCCGGTAAAGTTCAAACCAAGTTCTTTCGCCCTGCCTCTAACTTTTTCGTCATCACCCAAAAGGATAACGCTTGCTATGTTTTTTGCAACAATCTCAACTGCCGCCTTTAAAACTCTGTCGTCATGAGATTCAGGTAAAACAAGTGTTTTCTTTCTTGCTGATGCTTTTTTAATAATCTCATCTAATAATGGTATCGTAATCATCTTTAATAACCCAATAATTTCTAAAAAATACGATTTAAATTACAAAAAGATTAGATAGTATTCTCAATTACTTCTTCCATTTAATTTCAATTTTCTTATTTTTGTTATTCAAATCTAATTTCAAGGAAAACTAGTGGCTGATACAAGACAAAATCTTAAACGAAAATTTGAAATATTTGCGTTCTGCTTATCTAACTCCAGGGATATTATTCATAAGGTAAGTGATTTGGCGGAGATGTTTAATGTTGAACCGCTGACTATCAAGAGGGACTTGCAAACATTAAGATTCGAGGGGATAGATATACATTCCTCCCCTGCCCGCGGTGTTTATGTTCAAATCATGCCATCTACTGAAATCATCCAGAGCATGATGCTTCAATATTTAGGTATTTGTTATCCACATAATTTATATGATAAAGCCACATCATTACTGATACAAAAATTTGAACTTTCTGCCCTCAGTCTTGTGGTTTCACTTCAGCACTGCATTGATGAAAGATTAATTGCTAGAATTAAATACAACTCTTACGATGATGAAACAGAAGAACGGGATATTTTGCCATTAATGATTTTTCACAGTGATAAAAGTTGGCGAATTCTTTCACAGGATAAGGATTCTGTCAAACAGTTTCACATTGAGAGAATTTCATCAATAAAAATCACCAAAAAGAAATTCATAAGGATGGATGAAGATAAGTTCATCGATTTATTTAAGTATTCGTGGAAGAGTTGGATAAGCAGCGATAAATTTAATGTCAAACTTCTTCTTTCCCCAAAGTGGAAAGACCGGTATCACGAACGCAGTCTTTCTATAGACTTAAAGAAAACTGAACAGCCTGACGGGTCAATCATTTTTGAATTCACGGTCAATTCATTAAACGAAGTTGCCGCATGGATTACTTCAAGAGGAAGCGGATTTAAAGTGTTAGAGCCACCGCAGTTAAAGGAAATGGTAATCCAAATTGCGAAAGACACAATAAACAACTATAAGTAGAGGAGTATTTATGTTGATGTCAGTAAAAGAAATGCCTTTAGATGAACGCCCGCGTGAAAAACTTGCATTGCGGGGAGTACAGAATTTATCTGATGCAGAGCTCTTAGCTATCATCCTGCGAACCGGCACTAAAGGGAAGAATGTTATTACTCTGTCCCTTGAACTTTTATCAAGTGCGGGCAACTTGGCAAAGCTTTCAATGATGAGCAGAAAAGAATTGCAAAGCTTTTCCGGAATTGGAAAGGACAAGGCAATCACACTTAATGCCGCATTCGAACTAAGCAGAAGGTGCCTTACGCAGGAAAAGACATTGTCAAAAAAGAAAATCACTGACCCACAGGAAGTTGCTGATTTCTTAATTCCTATGCTAAGGGACAAAACACATGAAGTGTTTATGATTGTCTGCCTGAATGCAGCAAATCAGATTATAAGTTCGCGGGTAATCTCCGAAGGCACTCTCGACTCCAGCATTGTTACTCCCCGCGATGTATTCCGGGTTGCAATTGAGCAGGAAGCCAAAAGTATTATCCTGGCGCACAACCACCCTAGCGGTAATCTTGAACCTAGCGAAGACGACATTAAAATTACTAAAATTCTTTGCGAGGCAGGCAAGTACATGAACATACAAGTATTTGACCATTTACTAATTGCAGGGAATTCATTCACCAGTTTTCTTGAAAGAAAACTAATATAAAATATTATATCACAATTTAAGTTTAGAAATACGAAATATGGAAAAACCCTTAGCAGTAGTTGCAGTCAGCGGCGGTATGGATAGCTGCGTGACCGCGGCTATTTGTTCAGAAAATTATAGAATGGCTTTTGCTCATTTTAATTACGGTCAGCGGACTGAATCAAGAGAACTTCAGGCATTTCATGAATTAGCTGATCATTACAAAGTAGAAAAAAAGTTAATCATTGACTTTGCACATTTTTCTAAAATCGGCGGCTCATCTTTAACCGATTCTTCAATTCCGGTTCCCGAAGCCGATGTAAGTAATAAGGAAATCCCCAACTCTTATGTACCATTCCGCAATGCAAATATTTTATCAGCATGTGTAAGCTGGGCAGAAGTCATAGGTGCTTCGGCGATATTCATAGGTGCAGTTTATGAGGATGGTTCAGGCTATCCTGATTGCAGACCTGAGTTTTACAAAGCTTACGAGCTCATGATAAAAGAAGGGACAAGACCGGAGACTGATATAAAAATCATAACTCCACTGATATATAAAACAAAAGCTGAAATTGTAAAACTGGGACTAGAGCTTGATGCACCACTTCAGTTAACATGGTCATGCTACTCTTCAGGTGACGAAGCCTGCGGTGTCTGCGACAGCTGCGCATTCAGACTTAGAGGCTTTGCAGAAGCAGGAGTTGAAGACCCAATCCCTTATAGAATAAGACCGAAGTACTGAGAGGAGAACAACTAACCTAATATAGATGTTAGTTAAGTAAAAATTCTTTTCTTTTTGCGTAGATAGTATCAACGGGAACTAATTCATACCCCAATTTAAAAGCCTTAGCAGTAAACCGGGGCACACTGCCGAAATCATCTGTTAACAAAACACTGACGGATGAATTCTTAGTCGAATTAAGCATGTAATCGGGTAATGACAGTCCATTCTGCTGTAACTTTTCTGAACTGACTTCTATCACCTTATCATCTTTAATTATCTTCCATTTTATTTGCGTAAAATGTTTTGCTATATAAGGGAAGATGGTAGAGTTATATAGAGTGGATTTTTTCTTGATGTAGAAATTCTTCACCGCAGGGAAGTGCTTGTTGATTTCATCAAATGACTGCTTTAGTCTGGATTGAGAAAACTTTGAATCAAATTTGAATTCCTGGTCATCGCTTATCTCTGAAATATCAACCATATAATTTCCACCAAGCGACTCTATTTTTTTTGCAAGTTTCTCAGAAGAAACTGCAAGTGGCAAGACTATGGTGACTCCCTTGATTAAAGGAATAATATTTTGAATCTCTGATTCCGAAATTGACTTCGAATATTTCACGAGTATTGCCCCCATATATTCGTTTCTTTTCAGCGTTTTGTCGTATCTATAATTAAGTTTGATTTTCCAAAGATTTTGAATGGCTATTACCGATTCAAAATCTAATCCGTTCTTGCTCTCACTTGATTTTATTACTGCACGCGTTTTGGAAAACAATTGAGTTATCTCCCTTATCACCGACGGAATTGAAACATCACCGGGGACAGTAAGTTCAGCTCCATAACTCAGTGATTTCCGTTTAAGCTCATTTGCTTTTAATTCTTTAACATACTTTGATTCAATACCATATGACTTATATATTGCTAAAATGGAATCCTTAGCCATATTAAGCTCGATTGATGGCTTCTCGATAACTTTGTCAGAACCCAGCCACTCATTGCGCTTAAGCGAAACTATAAATATTATAAGCAGCACAATCACTATTCCGGAGAACAGTACTACTCTATCTTTAGTAAATCGTTTATTCATTCTATAAGTATCTTTTGGGAAAACTATATTGTTATGCTCATCGGCAGGCGGAAACGGAAATCAAGCCCTATGTATTGATTACTCTTGAAATATGTATATGAGGCATACATCTCCATCAAAAACATCGATATGCCACCTCCGACAGAGAATCCAAACTTGATATTATCTTCCAAATAACTCGGAAGGTTGGTCGATAATTTAAACTGATGTAATTTTTGAAAGATGGCGAAATGCGCGCTTGCTTCCAGGAATGGTAAAAGAATAACTACATTTTCCAGCATCGGATAAAAATAATATCGCCCGCCCACGGTGAGTGGTAAAATGTTGGTTGAGAAATGGGAATACTCACTCGATTGATAAAACTCTTGAGAACCCGGGAAGTGCAAAAACTCTATTTTTCCGAAGACAAATAAGGGCAGATACTCGTTATCCGTATAATCCAGTTCAGCATTGACGCCGCTCCCTATCATTGATGAATTTGAAAATGCACCCACAGGAGTTTTAGGACCTACACCAAGAGTCAAAAACATTCCTCGCGCCTTATCAGAAGGCGGAGTAACTGCGAATACCGCATTAAAAAGAAAAATAAATAAAATTAAAAACTGCTTCAAAAATTACCAATATATTTTTTCAAAGATAAGAATAAATCTTTAAGGAAAGAAATGCGCAGAGGAATTCCCGCTAAAGTTTACTCGTTGATTCAGAGATTTGAACAATTCTAACTTCATCGTCAAGTTTAATTTCACCCGAAGAAATTACTTTGGCAAAGATACCTTCACGCGGCATTACACAATCACCCACAATTGTAAAAATAGCACACTTTGAATGGCATTCCTTCCCTATTTGAGTAATCTCTAATTCAGCCGAATCACCTATCAAAATCCTGGTCCCTATTTCCATTGATGGAATATCGATGAACTCAGTTGTTAGGTTCTCTGCGAAGGCGCCGGGTCGAAGCGCTGGCAATCCTGCCCGCTGCATCTTCTCAATACTCTCCATGGCCAGAAGACTAATTTGCCTATGCCAATCACCCGCATGAATATCACCGTCCATTCCATGGTTTACGACAAGCATGCATTTGGGAATATTAGTTTTGGGGATGCCTTTTTTCTTGCTGATTGAAATGGCTTTAATTTTTCCTGAATTATTCGTCACTATAGACTCCACTCTTCCCCCCGGACTTAAATTTCAAATGAGTATTTATAATCGCAATTGATTTATCGATGGCTTTACACATATCATATATTGTCAACGCAGATACTGACGCTGCCGTCAACGCTTCCATCTCGACTCCTGTAAGTCCGTTTGTTTTGGCAGTTGATTGAATGACTATACGATTTAATTCGGCGTTCATTTCAAAGTCAACCGTTACTGAAGTTAACAAAATATTATGGCACAAAGGTATAAGTTCAGATGTTTTCTTAGCAGCAGTTATTCCTGCTATTCTTGCAACTGCAAGAACATCACCTTTTTTTACAGTGTTCGAAACCACAGCATTATAGGCCTCAAGAGAGAGCTGAACTACAGAGACAGCGCGCGCTTCCCTTTGACTGATGTCTTTATCTCCGATATCAACCATTATAGCTGAACCATTTTCATTTGTATGAGTAAGTTTCATTTCAGCCTCCTATCGATGTCATAATATTTTTCTCAAAACTCATTAATGTCTGCATATCAGGATGCTCCTGTTTTTTGTATTGCATATTTTGTCTAATACTCGCTGCAATATCTGAGTCACTTACCGAATCATCCCTCAGCATATTTTTTAGATTAAAATTTTCTCCTGCCTGAGAGAACAGACATAGCTTCATTATACCCTCAGCAGTTATTCTAAGCCTGCTGCATCCACTGCAGAAGTGCTCCGACATTGAAGAGATAAAACTTATTAGCCCCGGTTGAGAGGATATCTGATAGTCCTTTGCGATTTTCAAATTATCATTATTAAGAGGTATCAATTTATATTTTTGTTCAATGATGTTTTTCATTTCTTTGTAACTCATGAAAGACTCCTGACTCCATCCATTAGCAGTAAACGGCATGAATTCGATAAACCTGATATTCACATCATATTTAATTGCGAAATCAACAAAATCACTAAGTTCGTCGTCGTTTACATTTCTAATGATAACTACATTGATTTTTAATTTTTGATATCCTGCTTCGATAGCCTCTTCAATTGAGGAAACGATATCCGGGAGAACTGCGACTCCTGTGATAGCCTCAATTTTCTTATCAGAGAGTGAATCAAGACTAATGTTCAAGGAGTCAATTCCCGCAGCTTTTAGATGGGCAAGTTTACCATGTATAAGTGTTCCATTGGTAGTAACGGAAAGTTGAAATGGGAAAGTATTTTTTAGCGCGGATAAAGAATTTACAAAATCGAAGGAACCTTCTCTAACAAAAGGTTCGCCACCGGTTAATCTGATTTTTTTAAATCCCAAATCTCTTACGAATATTGCAATAAGCCTGAGCAGTTCTTCGTAGCTTAAAATTTGTTTGGAGTTTAGTTTTTTAACTGCAGTGTATATCGGAGCGCAATAAATACACTTAAGATTACACTTATCGGTCAATGAAACCCTTAAGTAATCATGCACTCTGTTAAAACTATCGGTTAGCGGTATCACTTTAATGCTTTATAAATTCTAAACTTAAAGTGTAGTTAATTTTTTCGGGAAAAACAAACCAATAAGTTTAAGGTTGCTTGCAACTAGTGCAGCAATTTCAATATTCGTTCGGGACGAATAGAGAGTAATAAATCTATAGGCTGTGAAAATGGAATAGTATTATCCCATGAGAATAGTGTCATGAAGGCCTCGCCGACTATCATGTCCCGGGGAACAAAGCCCCAGAATCTGCTATCAAAACTATTATCGCGGTTATCGCCCATCATAAAGAAGTAATCTTTTTTCATAGTATAAGAACTTACCGCAACTCCGTTAATCGTAATTTTTCCGCCGTCATCATTAACGACTATCGCTCCATGTTCTCTGTC
>CAIWTC010000622.1 GCA_903915485.1 uncultured Ignavibacteriales bacterium
CACCGTATATATTTGTAGGAACAGAGTCCATAGTTTAAACTAATCAGGTACAGCGTACCGTAATATCTTTTTTATGGGTCTAATGTCTTATATTACGTTAATGAAGTGCTTAAGATGGAATAATATTACGGTACTCTGTACCTGTTGACAATTCTTAACTTTCATCTGTCTATAATTTGTTTTTTAAAGGTCAGATGGAACTCGCCATGTTAGTCATACGCTTGTGTGAGCGAATATTGCTCATGGCTCGTTTCATTCCTACAAATATGGCTGTACTCCGTACCTTTTTACTAGGGACTATCTGCGCTAAAACAATACTTATAAAGTCAAATATTTGCCGGGTTTAAATCTTGAATTCGCATGATAATAAAGAAGATCAGACTTATCTTACTTTTTGCGTTACTTGTTGTAACACACGAAACTTTCAGCCAGGTACTCTCCCTCGCAGGGAAATGGGATTTTCGGCTCGATTCGGTTAAGACATTTTCCGCCATAAAATTACCTGGTTCATGCGAAGAGCAGGGCTATGGTTCGAAAAGTACCGTAAAAGATCCGAACCGGCTGACACGGGAAACAAGGTATGTTGGGAAAGCGTGGTATCGGAAAAATATCGAAGTACCTGAATCATGGAATGGGAGTGACTATTCAGTCGCTAAATTAGTGTTTTATTTTTCAAAAGCAGGCTGTCATTTTTCTTACTTTAGAAAAACATCAACTGCTTGAGACTTTGTCGGCCTTTCTTTTTCTGTCATTGATCGGTCTGTCCAATTCTCACAGAGGTATTTTCATATTTTCAGACGTTATTAACAAAAATGATGTTTGTGCGTTGATAATTAATACTTTAATTGTTTGGTTTACACAAATTGATTGTTGTCCTTTGCCTATGAATGACAGAGCCATTATCCATAGAAGAAAAAATTGATGCTTTCATAAAGCGAATTGACAATCTCGAAAAAGAAGTTGACAACTTGAAAAATGAAAACCGAGGTTTAAAAACTCAGGTTAATCAGTTGACAAACCGTCTCGCCAGATATGAAACGCCCAAGAACAGTAATAACAGCAACAAGCCACCATCGAGCGACTTTCCCAAGCAACAGCGAACCCGAAGCCTGAGAGAAACGACAGGTAAGAAACCCGGTGGCCAATTCGGACATGAAGGGACAACTTTAAGAATGGTCTCAAACCCCGATATAATTGAGAATCACTCTCCTTCCTTTTGCACTTTCTGTGGTGAGGATTTATCAGTGCAGCATGGCATCTTTGCAGGCAAGCGACAAGTAATCGATATTCCGCCAATAGTCCCTATCGTCACAGAACATCGGTTATTTGACAAATGCTGTAAGTGCGGGCATCTAAACCAGGCATCGTTCCCGGAAGGAGTTACAGCACCTGTCAGCTATGGAGAAAACGTACAGGCATTAACTGCATATTTGAGTGCCAGACAGTATGTTCCAGTCAAGCGTTTGTCGGAGCTACTGTCAGATATGTTCGGCCTTTCAGTCAGCACAGGTGGAATTGGTTATATTTTGAATAAAATGCAAAGGAAGGCAACTGCCGTATATGAAAGTATTAGGCAAAACGTATTGAAAAACTTAGTTATAGGAGCCGATGAAACCGGAGTAAACATCAATGGTAAAAACAATTGGGCATGGACATTCCAGTATGATAAAGCCACTTTTATAGCGGTACACCCGAACAGGGGTTTCAAAGCGATAGAAACAATTTTGCCGGAAGGTCTTCAAAATAACATCCTGGTTACTGATTGTTGGTCCTCCTATTTTAAGACCAATGCAGTCTCACATCAACTTTGCACCGCACACTTACTCAGAGAACTCAACTTTCTGATAGAAAAGTATAAGATCGACACGTGGTCAACCCGCATGTCACAATTAATTATCAAAGCGCTGAATTTGCGAAGGGAAAATAAAACAACAAAGGATAACGTGAATCAAATTCTGGACTCGTTCGCTGAGTTAAACAATGAGACACTAAACCATGAGATGGAAGATGTAATTGCATTTCAAAAAAGAATGATCAAATACTCCGCATATGTCTTTAATTTCCTGCTCAATAGCGATATTCCACCAGATAACAATGGTTCGGAAAGGGCTATCCGAAATTTCAAAGTGAAATTAAAAATCAGTAACTTTTTCAAATCCAAACAGGGGGCACAAGTCTACGCAACGATTCGTTCGGTTATTGATACTGCAATTAAAAATAACAAGAACCCTTTTGAGATTGTCAAGTTAATTGCCTTGTGTCATCCTGCGACTGAATAACTACAATATTTATTTACAGGAAATTTCGAACAATAAAGTGTTATATTTACAGTGCATAAAATAATTGGCCACTTTGGCCCATCCTTCTCTTACACCTGAAGATTTTATCTTGATTAATAAAACTACTTTGGCATGAAATCTTTATTATTTATTTGGCTATCGATAAAAAAAGAGCTCAGGAAATTAGACTGGATTCATGATTATTATTTAGTTTACTTCTTGTACAAGCCGGAAAAAATCAACCGGTATTATAAGTACATGAATCAAAAATGGGGATTTAATAGATATTCCTCATAGGTAACCCATTCAAATCACAAATCCGTAAACAAAATTCCCAGTTACCGCCGCTATTGAGTATTTTCAGCAGCACCTTGTTTTTACCCTTCCTAAGATGAACTTTAAATATATCTTCATCCACTGTCAACGCGCGATCGACAATGTTTTCAAAGACTTTCTCCCCATTCAACCAGCACACCACTCCATCGTTTGTACCCGCTTTAAAAATAGCATCTGATTCACTCGGCACAGTAAGTTCTTTATAGGCATACATCGATTGCCTGCTTTTCCCGAACATTTTAGCCAGAGGTATGATCCCCCACATATTATCCGCATCCACACTGACCCATTTTGCAGTAATAGCTCCGATTAGCTGAGTCTGATTAGGATTGAATCCATTTTCGGGAAAATAATGCGCTTGAGTATCAATGTTGGGAAAGGGACCGGCGAGGCTCCAACTATTTATGAACCCATTTTGCCGTGCCATCTCCTTCCAGTCAATTTTTTCCTGCCATCCCATTTCCTTCATTTTTCTCAACACACGTTCAGAGCCATACCTCAGACCCGTGACCTGTGTTCCTTTAAACAGCTCATCCAATGCTTTCCGGAAATTCTTCTCCCCGGCATAGTTGTAGGCTGACTGCATATAATAGACGCTGGCGGCTTTAGAGAATCCGGGAGAGTTAAGAAATGGCTCAACTTTTGTGACAGATTCCCGGGAACCAATAACTGCAAGACGGTAAAGGGTCTCCATTTTTGATCGATCCGGTGCATCGCCGCTTAA
>CAIWTC010000623.1 GCA_903915485.1 uncultured Ignavibacteriales bacterium
GGTGCACATGGGGCAGAGACTAACCTTTTTGTCCCTCCAAAAAGAGGGGCGAATAATCCAATTGCAATTGTACCTATTATTCCTCCAATTGCTGCCCTTCCGGAAAACTCCGGACCAAGAGGTGCATATATAATTAATCCGAAAGCAATTGCTGAAGGGAGTGCTACAAGCATCGCAGCAGTTCCACCGAAAAAATCACCAATTAAACTTGCTTTTGAAAAACTTTTTGGCGTTTCTTCTTTTGCAATATTTTGTTTTTGGTCCTTCATAAAGTTTCCTTTATTATAGTTAATTGATTTGAATGTATAGCGGAAATACACCGGTATTAGTTCAGTTTGATAATAATAAACTGCTTATACCATGAAACTACCTTCATACAATTTGTTTCTTAGACTATATAAATTACTGTTATACCTTATTAAATTTCTGTTGCCTTCGGTAAAGCGATATAAAATGTTGTGCCGACTCCGGGTTCGCTATCAAGCCAAATTTTGCCGTTATGCGCCTCGATAATTTTTTTGCAAATTGAGAGTCCAAGTCCCGTACTTCTTTCGCCACCGGTGGATTGGACGCTAGTTTTTGCAAACGGTTGAAATAAATTACTTTGTTCCTCTAACGGGATTCCCTGTCCTTTATCAACAACCATTATTATAACCTGCTTATCATTTTGGGCGAGCATTATATTGGTTTCGCTGTTGGGGAAAGAAAACTTAACAGAGTTCGAGATTAAATTATTGAGAACTTGTTCAAGTTTAACTTTATCAACAACAAGGTTGATTTCAGTTTCATCGCAACTGAAGTTTATTTTTATGGACTTTCGCTCGGCGATTACTTTGTTCAATGCGATATTGCTTTTTATTAAAGAGACCAGGTTGATGTTTGACAAGTGCAGGTTTAAGTTACCCGATTCAATTACGGAAACATCAAGTAGTTGATTCAAGAGAGTAAGAACAAATTCACTTGACTGCTGAATTATTGAAAGGAATTCCATTTCAGTATTTGTGAACCTTTCCTTTGCGTCATCAAGCAACATCATGCTGGAAGAAAGAATGGCGCTTACTGGATTGCGAAGGTCATGTGCAGCTATACGCAGGAATTTTATCTTATCATCATTTAGTTTTTCAAGTTCTTTATTCTTCTTCCCGATTTCGCGATGCATGGAGACAAGTTGCTGATTAGCTTCAATAAGTTCGGTGTTTTTTTGAATTGCATTTTCATAAGTAGAAAGCAGCAAGTCAATTATCTGCATACGGTTGGAGTTAATAAAATATTTTCTACCGCTAAAGAAAATATCTATCCCCATATCAGAGGATGTGTTTGTAAGCCGCAATTCTTTGTTAAGCAGAATATAACTTATACGCGAAAGCAGAAAGTGTTCATTGTAAGGTTTAGTTATGAAGTTATCCGCCCCAGCCTGAAGTCCTTTTATTACATCTTGAGGGTCGGATAGATTTGTAAGCAACATCACCGGAATATCCTTAAGCAAAGGGTCTTCCTTAATCATCCGGCAAAATGAATAACCATCTAATTCCGGCATAACTATATCGCTAATAATCATTTCAGGTTTACTTTCCCTGACTGAGTATATTGCGGCAACACCGTCACGGGCGGTGCGAACGAGGTAATTATTTTGCTCTAAAATAAATCGAAGTTGCTCAAGCTGAGTTGGGCTGTCTTCGACAATTAATATTTCTTTTTGCATTTAATTTCTATTATTTTATCCAACATCTACATATTATAAGGTATTGATGCAAATTATCAAACTACTATATTGCACAAAAACCTTCCGATTTCTTCGGCCGAGAGGATGTAACCTGCGCTACCAAGTTTTATAGCCTCGCCGGGCATCCCGAAAATCAGACTAGAGTTACTATCCTGGGCAATTGTTATCCCGCCTTTTTCTCGAATCAACCCAAGTTCTGCTGCTCCATCTTTTCCCATGCCGCTTAATATAATTGCAAGCACATCTGCACCGAATTCTTTTTGAACACTTCTGAACAAGTATGATACTGAAGGACGCGAACCGTGTTCCGGGGGAGAACTGGAAAGCCGGACTCTCAAGTTCCTGTCTATTTCAGTATGAAAACCATCGGGAGAAATATAACAACAACCTTTTTCAACTTTTGTGTTTTCGGTCGCAATTTTTACATTTATATTGGAAATATTTTTCAGCCATGAAACTAATCCATCAGTAAATCCCGATGTTATATGCTGAACAATTACTATTGGTACAGGAAAAGTTGCCGGAAGTTGGGGGATGATTTTGTCAAGGGCCTGCGGACCGCCGGTGGACGCTCCTATTAAGATTAATCTCACCTTTTGTTTTATTGCAGGAATTACTCTGTCTGATAACCCGTTTTTTTCATCTTTTTTTCCTAAAACGGAAAATCTGGGATTTCGCCTGACAACTCTAATCTCGGACATAAGTTTTATAGTGGAGATAAATTTCAAGTTATTTTTTTGCCAATCAGCGTGGTCACCTTGATTTGGTTTTTCAACAATACAAAGCGCCCCAAAAAGTTTTGCTTTAGCAGTAATTGCTTCATCATCAGAATCGGTTTTTGATGCCATAATAATGAGTGGTACAGGGCACTCCTGCATTATTATTTTGGCTGTTTCGAGTCCGTCGGTCGGCGGTAAGTTTAAGTCAAGCAGAACTGCGTCAGGTTTTGCTTTTTTAATCCGTGAAATTAACTCGCTTCCATTGGATGATGTGCCAACTACCTGAATATTTTTATCTGACTCAAGAATATCTTTTATTATGTTAAGGTTTGATATTGAGAAATCAGCTATTAAAACTTTAATCATTATATAATCAGTCTTTCAATTATTTCGAGTAGGTTATTCTGATCGAAATTAGATTTAACAACATAAGCATTAGCTCCGGACTCGATGCCTTTTTCTTTGTCTTCGCGCTTGGCTAAGCCTGTAACCAGCACGACAGGCAATTCCGCGGTTGCGGTATTTTTACGAATTAACGAAGTTAGTTCGAATCCATTCATCCTCGGCATTTCCACATCTGAGACTACCAAATCAAACTTACCTGACTTCAATAGTGTAAGCGCCTCAACACCATCGATGGCAGTTTTTACTTTATAGCCGGCTGATTCTAGAATATCTTTCATTAGCATTCTTGAAGTTATCGAGTCATCAGCAACCAAAAGAGTTTTTGTTTCTGCTGCGAATGCCGCCTGAGAACGAGGTTCATCATCCCCGCTACCCGAAATAAATTTTATGGACTGAATTAAATCACCGCTGTCTAGTACAGGAAGAATGCTTCCATCTGCACGAATGCTCCCTCCCGTAAGGTTACGGATTTTCTTAAGTTGGTTATTGAATGGCTTTATTATAATTTCGTTTTCATCCAACAATTCATCAAATGATAAAGCAGCGATGTCATCTGCGATTTTTAAAATGCAAATAAAAGTATGTTGATTATGCATGTCTGAATTTGAAGGCAGTTGCAATATTGAATTCAGCTTTACCACGGCGATATGTTTATTCTCAAACAGAATAAAAGGCTTTTTCTCTAACATTATTAACTGTTCTGCTTTGATTCTGAAAACTTTTATAATGTGAGTAGTCGGTATTTGAAAAGTAAACCCGCCGCTGGAAACTGTAATTGCCCGCATTGCGGCTATTTTTATGGGGAGTGAAATTGAAAACTTAGTGCCGTCACCATATTTTGAGTTGATACTGATAGTTCCGCTTAACTTGTCAATTTTTTCTTTAACAATTGCCATACCTAAGCCACGACCTGACAAATCTGTAATTACCGGAGAGGTGGTGATACCTGAGCGGAATATCAATTGGCGTATATGCTCGTCTTCAAATTTATCAACCTCAGCAGCAGTGAAAAACTTTTTCTTGATTATAGATTTGCGAATTGCTTCAATATCTATTCCTGCGCCGTCATCAGTGAGTTCGACTAAAACCCTCGATGCATCAGTCTGCTTAATTGTAAGTCTTATTGTGCCCCTTGGCGGTTTTCTTTTTTCCAGTCTCTGAGTGGGGGTTTCAATACCGTGGTCAATACAGTTTCGTATCAGATGAATAAGAGGGTCTTTGAATTCATCTAGAATACGCTTTTCAATTTCAATCTCCGCACCTTCGATAACAAGTTCAATGTTTTTGCCGAGTTCCTGAGCTATCTCTCGGGTCATCTTTGGAAGAATATCAGTCAGGTGTGAAAAAGGAAAAATCAAAATACTTCTAATGGAATCAAACATATTGTCAACAGTGGATTGAAGTGCTCTGGATTCCCTTCGTGAAGATTTTGAAAATTTTAACAGGCGGTTCTCTATTTTAGAAATATAATCATAATTCCAGTCCATAAAATCATTTTGCGCACCCAGGATATAAACTGATTCGACAGAATTACTTGAAGTGGAATTATTCGCGGGAAAATTCTTGGATAAATTTTTCTTCCATTCTTTTTTCCAGGTTTCGAATTGCAAAAGTATGTCGTCGAATTCATCAGATAGTTGAGCAATTCGAAGTTTTGAGACAAGAGTTTCTTCCGAATGGTGATAAAGTGAATCAAGTTTTGAAAAAGAAATCTTCAATACATCAGTAGATGGAGATTTTGCTTTATCTTTTGAGGGTGCAGATTTAGAATCAACTTCATCTGATTGCTGCTTAGTGAGAAAAGAATTCTTAAGTTCTTTAAGTGATTGAATATCAACTTCAACTTGAGGAGCATCTATATTTATTTCTATCGCCGGCCTGCCGATACCGCCTAATGGTAAACCGGTATTATCTATTAAATATTCGGAAATTAGTTTTGAAATTGAATCAAGATTTGACTCAATTAAAATGCGTTCCTCTGCCGATGAATTTAAAAATGTTTCAATAACGCTGATGCTATTGTGCATGAGGTTATACAAGCCTTTGCTGCTCCGAATTTCATTTTTCTTGAGGGCAGAGAAAACATTCTCAACATTCTGGCAAATAGATTGAATCTCATTAATGCTTACGGCGCGCGCAGCACCTTTCAGGCTATGCGCTTCACGGTAAATGACTTCAAGCTTTTCTGAGTTATCGGAGCCAGAATCTGCATTCTCAAGAAGAATCAGTCCATCAGAAATATTCTTTAAGTGTTCTTCCGCTTCAACCTTGAATGTGGAAAGCAGCCGTTCAAAAAACGAGGAGTTCATGATAGAACTGTCCAGTTATACAACGAACAGATTTCTGATTTCATTGAGCTTCTGTGATATATCCTGAAGATTACGAGCAAGTTGTTCTAGTTCTTTGGTGGTTAGCGCATTCTGTGAACTTGCAACTTTAATATTGTCCATAGCGATTGCTACTTGATCCATTCCTACGAATTGCTCCTGACTTGAGACTGAGGTCTGCATTGAAATATCGGTGAATAATGAAATTGTTTGCGATAGCTGAGAGATAGAAGTACGGGTTTGTTCGGAAAGCTTTACCCCTGCGACAACTATTTTTTCGCCTTGCTCTGTTGCCATTACAGTTGAATTGATGGAATTCTGTATATCGCTTAGTGCCGATTTAACTTGGGCAGTTGCTTGCTTGCTTTGTTGCGCTAGATTTTTAATTTCCTGTGCTACAATCACAAAACTTTTCCCGTGCTCTCCGGCGCGAGCGGCCTCAATTGCGGCGTTGACTGCCAACAGGTTCGATTGTTCCGCTAAGTCGTTTACTGAAGTGATTATATCTCCAATCGCCCTGCTTTGTTCACTAAGTTTTAAGGCACTTTCGCCGATGGTGGCCATCTGACCGCCTATGTTGTGAATCCCCTGCATAGTATCCTCGGTGGATTTTAATCCAAGCTCGGAAATTTCGGAAGCTTTCTGTGCGATGATGCTAATTTCTTTAGCTTTTTTACTTAACACTTCTGAAGTTCGTTTTACTTCTTCGATGGTAACGGTTGTTTCGCCGATTGCGGTTGCGGTTTGATTGGCACTTGTCGAAAGTCGCGCTGCTGCGGAAAATATATTCCCGCTTACATGATTAATTACTCCGATACTTGTTATACTGTCGGAAATAATCTTCCGTAAATTATTAGTCATTATGTTCAATGAGTTGACGGTTCTGTCTTGATTCGAGCGGGGAGTAATTTGAACTGTTAGATTGCCTTTGGAAATACTTTCAGTAACTATAGAAATTTCGGAAAGTGAATTAATCATTTGATTGAATGCACTATATAGTTTTCCTACTTCATCCGAGCGGTCTAATACATCAATTGTTACGCTGGTATCTCCTGCGGCTATCTTTTGAGAGGCATCAGCTAACTTATTCAGAGGGTCAGACACCCACTTGTTTGATTGAAGAAGAATCATGACTGTTGCTGAGAAAAAAACAATTGCTGCGAGCAAAATCAAAATGATAACTCTGAATGTAGTTTGAGTGCTTGATTGTGTGATTTCATTAATATCACCTTGAATATTTTGAGACAGAGATGCAATAGTTGCCGTAATAATATTCGCTGACATGTTTTGTTCTTTTATAATTTCATCAAGGGCTGCGCCTTTTGTCCGCAATTTTGACATATGCTCGCCGGTTATCTTTAAGTAATTATCGAGCATTGTCCCAAGATTAGTGAAGTTATATTTCCCTGCGGGATTGTATTGTGTAAGACTATTGAACGCGGAACTTCTCAGTACTCGTAAATCATTGTAGTCGCCTTCAATTGAATCCGCGATGGAACTATGATTAAGTTGCATTGCCGCGAATAAATGTAAACGGAAATTATCAACTTCATTATTTATCTTTTCAAGTTCCAGGCGTTCATTGATGTACTTCACATTGATTTCATTCTGCTGTTCTCTCAGGCCCGAGAGATATATGTAGGAGTACAAGACCATTATGAGAATAAAAAATGAAATGAGTCCCAGCGCTGAGCCGATTTTATTCCGAAGGGAAAGGTTCTTAAACCATTTCATATAGCTTCCTTTATTATAACTTTAATTAAATATTATTAAAACTGATTTACAATTATTGACGGAGAGGCTATAAGTTTTTCTCCATCAAGCACTATTATGTTGTCTTCTATAATTCCTTTTATAAACTCTTCTTTGATGCCTGTGTTTAGATTATCAGACATTCGTAAACTTACCAAAGGAATTTCTTTAATGTCTCTTATTCTGTCGACTAAAATTCCGAAGGCAGTTGTATTATCGCTAATCACCAGTAATCTGTTTAGATCATTTATTGGTTCCCCCGCTAGGTTGAAGAATTTGCGTATGTCAAGTGCGGACATGATGTCGCCTCGGACATTCACTACTCCAACCACAAACTTTGGGGAAAGCGGCAAGGGCGTTATCTCCTTAATGAAAAGAGCTTCGCGTATATACTTGGTTTCAATTGCGTATTGCTCATAGGCTAATTGGAAGTGAAGAACGGTTATACATTCTTCAGGGGCCTCGTCGGCAATTGGCCTGGCAAGTATCTTAGCGCGTTCTTTTAGTATCCGCGTATTTAATTCATCTTCTGTCAGCTTTTCAAGCGTGATGCTCAAAATAATCTTCTTTCGTTCGTTGTGTAATCCTGTTTGAGCAGGATGTTGATTATATTTTGATTCCGAAAATAGCGAATTCGGCTATCAAAAGAAATCCCAAAATACTATTGAATTATATTTGGTATTACTTCTAAATAAGGAATTTTAACTTTATAAATTAGTCATACTAAGTGTAATTATTTCCTTTAGTTCTCTGATGGACATATTTTCAAGTTCCGGAATTTGGAAAGTAGTCTCTTTCCCGGCTAAAAGTTTAGTTGTTGTCTCAAAATATTTTGTCGCTTCTCTATTTTTGTTTAACCGCTTGTATATTTGTGCGATTAAATAATTGATTACAAAATTTGAGTTATCAAGGAACAGGCATTTCTTCAGAGTCTCCAGGGCTTCGGTTTCTTTGTTAGTTTCACTTAGTATTTTGGAGTGTAATATATAAAGCGGGATACTAAGTTTTAACTCATTGAGCGCCTGTTCATTGAGTGATTCTGCCTGTACTAAGTTCCTGCTTTTAATAAAATGTGTTATTGCCGTGAGGTAAAATACTTCAATCTGCGATTCGGAATATTTCTTTTTTAATGATTTGCTTGACAGCACCTCAAGAATCTCATCTAAATTCAGTTCTTTTTCTTGAATATCATTAGCGGTTAAGGTAAATAAATTATTCGCTGATAATTTCTTCTGAATTTTCGGAATGACAACCGGTGTGTTTTTAATAATATCATTAAGTCTTTGGAGTGCGGAATCCTGATTTATATTGATAGAAACGCTTGCGGTTTTGTGAATTGGCTTTTTTCTGAAAATCACAGTATTACCTTTTATCACCGGCTCAAATAGGTCAGGGGGGATGTTTGAAAGTTCTGTAAGGCTTACAACAAACAGTCCTCCCGGATTGAGTGCGGCATAAAACTTTTCAAGAATATTTTTTCTGCCTTGTTCATTGAAGTACATCAAAACATTGCGGCAAAGAATTACATCAAGGGTGTTTGTCCCGTTAAGAGGAGAGGGGTATGCGTTTTCAAACAAATTGAGGTATTGAAACTTTACCTGCTTTCTGATGCTGTCTATAACCTCATAGTCATTGTTGCTGATTTTATTGAAAAAGGATTGAATGATACTGCTCTGCACTCCGCGAAAGGACCAATCATGATAGATACCTTCCTTTGCTTTTTTTAAGAAACTTAAATTAACATCACTTCCCATCAGAGATAATTTCCACTCACGAATATCGGGAAGTTGCTGATGTAATAGTATTGCAGCGGAATATATTTCTTCACCGGTGCAGCATCCGGCGCTCCAAATCTTTAGATGGCGTCCGGATTCTCTTCTGCGCTCAAAAACTGATTTCAGGTTTTCAAATAATAAATATAGGGCTGCGGGTTCCCGGAAAAAATATGTTTCACCAATTGTTAAATATTTTACAAGCAACTGTCTTAACTCAGGAGTAACTTGATTGGTCGCAATGAAATTAATTAAATCTGACGGGTCGCTTATGTGGAGTTCTTCGGCGGCGGCGCGAAGGCCTTTTTCTAAATCCGGCTTCCGTTCAATAGGGTAATGAAGCCCAATGCGTTCTTTGATTATGTGACTAACAACTTCAAAAACTTTGTCAGGTAAAATGTCGACCATTAGATTTCTTTGTTCATGCTTTTGAGCAGTGAATTTAGGTCCTCAATCTCGGATTGAAGCAAAAGTTTGTGAGTATCGAGCATCAGTATGTCCTTTCCTTCTTTGGAGAAAATTCCGGTAATTGAACTGTTTGCTGACTGCTGCTGAGTATGTTTTATTTCCGAAGGGGTAACTGTTTGAACATCAAGGATTTCATCAACTACTATAATTAATGGAGAGTCTCCTTCCGCCAAGTAAATCATTGAATCGCCCGCAGATAATTTTTTGGGAGCTATCCCAAGTTTTTTCCTTATATCTAAAACGGGAACCAAGGCGGAATGATAATTCACAACTCCGGTAATAGAGTCGATGGACGATGGAACAGAAATAATCTCCACTGCGCGGAAACATTTTGCATTCTCCGCGATACTAATCCCAAAATGAAATTGTTCAATTCTGAATAGGAGCAATTCGTTCTCCAAAGTATTTCTTTTCTCTAAAGTTTGAAAATTATATTGGAAAATACATCATTTGATGAATATTCCAATTATAAATATATGCTAATAAGTTTATTCGAACTATGCGCTGCGTCAAACTAATTACTTTAATATCGGAAGTGAATTTTGAACCGTTTGATAAATAACAGTTGGATTTCCCGAGATTAATCATAAAATAGTCATTAAAAATATTTAGCTTGCATAAATACTTATAGGAATTATTGTGGATTTTAAGCCGACTATAATAGAAAGCGCAACCACTTATACAAAGTTGGATGTTATTAAATCCTGGATACCCTCAGTTATTGTGGGACTTGCAGGTGCTTATTTCCTTTCATCGAGAGGGGAATATTCATATTTGGATGCTTTTGATTTGCTTGTGCATGAAGCGGGGCATGTAATTTTTAGTTTCTTGGGCGAGACCATATATTTTTTAGGCGGTACACTTATGCAATTGATTGTGCCGGTTCTGCTGCTGATATTCTGCTTTTCAAATAGACTTTACAAACTCTTTCAAATTATTACTATAATGCTCGGGCAAAGTTTTCTGAATATTAGCGTGTATGTGGGTGATGCTCAGACAATGAAGCTTCGATTGTTCGGCCCTCCCGGAGCAAAACATGACTGGAATTTTCTTTTGACCAAATATGATATTCTTGCTTCGTGCGGAGATTTTGAAATTGCATTTGTTGTTTGTGCGGTGATGGTGTTTTTAGGAGGAATGATTATGCCGCTGTTCTTTAAGGAATAAATCCCTGAGTTTTATTATTCTTCTGTAAGTGTAAATTCAGCTTTAAATGGACGAAGTTCATCATACAATCTTTTCAATGATGAGAATGCTGTTGAGTTACCTCTGAATGCTGCTTTTCTGTAACACTCAACGGCTTTGCTTTTATTCTGTGGAATGCACTTGCCTGATTCAAACAAATACCCCTGAATCAATAGTGATAGAACCGAACCTTCAGCAGTTAAATCTGTGAGTTGAGTTTGTGATGGAAGTTTATCACAAGATGCATTCAATAACATACTTGCAATAGCTTTGCTTAACATTGCTTCTTTGCTGCCGAGTTTTTCTGCCTCTGCCCAATAATAGAAGGCTTTTGCTGAATCTTTCGCCGTATATTTCCCGCGAAAATAAATTTCAGCAAGTTCAATAATTGCCGGTATATATTTTGATTTTTCTGATTCCCTCAATGTATTCAAAAAGAAATTTCTTTGTTCCTGACCGTCTGCATTTAGTGCTTGAAGTGATGAATAAACATAAAGTGCTTCAGCGTGTTTCTTTGCTGTTTCTTTATTGAGTAGAGCATTGAATGATGGATCCGAAATTAGCTTATTGATGTAATATCCTGCGTATGGAGATTCGAGGTGAAGCGCTAAGATGTAATATGCTGCCGCGGTAATAACGGACTTGTTATAAACTATGCCTGCTTCGCAGCATCTTCCGATAAAAACATTTGCTTCGGGACTGCCTGCATTTGCTGCTCTTTTAATTATGGTAATAATAGTGTCGATGCTGAATTCCAAAAGAGAATCGCTGCCCGTTAAACCAAGCGATGGTTTCATGTCTGCAGGAGTTGTAATTATTAATTGCCTGAAGATAGAAGTGTCGGATTCTTTTGCCTTCTTTTTTAATGATTCATTAATAAAATCTAAATCAGCATTAGTGATACTCTGGTTCTTCTGTGGTTTAGTAATCGGCGCATCCGGATTTGTTGCCTGGTCATATTGCTTTTTTAATTCGACCATTTTTTCGAGTCTGGTTAATGCTTCTTTTGCCGGTTTGAAAGATTTTGCATCTGCTTTTTTAAACCAAAACCCTGCGCTGTCATAATTTCTTTGAACAGTTAAATTTTCTGTAAAGAAAACTCCTGTTAGATACTCTGCTTCAACCATGCCGTTGTTTGCGGCACTCTTTATCAGTGAATAAGCCTCGAAAGGATTCCAGTCGCAACCCCAGCCATTCATCGTGAATATGCCAAGATTATATTTCGCTGAAGGGAGTTCCTGTGCGGCTGATTTTTTCATCCAATAAACGGCTTTGAGTGTGTCGGTATCAAAACCATCACCTGTTAAAAATCTGATGCTTAGTTCTAACTGTGCAGAAGGGTCGCCGTGATTTGCTTTTTGCACTAAACTGAATGATTCAAGAAACTGATATGAGTATTCAGGAATGTAAAGAGGGTAGAATGCGAACGGGTTTAATTTCTTTTTAAATGCAAGACTTTCCTTTCCCGCGGATTGTGGGAAGAGAGTTGAGGTAGTTAATAATAAAATTATTATTAATGATTTAGTATATCGAGAATGTTTATTATTCAAAAAGTAAAATTAGTTGTTGAAAGTATCCCTGTTGGGATTTAATTTATTGGGCGAAAAGGATTGTCGCCCAATAAATATTTTTAATGTTAGTTATTGGTGTTTATTTACTCAACCTAAGGACATATCCGCTTACCGGCTCAACAGATAAACTTTTAGAGCACGCTTTTATTTTTTCAATGCCTGCCGTTTTCGGAGTGACTACGGTACTCCATTTTCCCTCGGGAAGAATAAATTCATGCTTCAGTTTTTGGTCTGCATTCATCAGCACTAAAAAGGTTTCTTTTTCATACTTTACAGTATACGCTAAGGCAAATGGAGCGTCTTTTATATCAAGAAAAACGATATCATCATAAGCCGCTCTTCTGAACGCAGGGAATATGTTTCTTAGTTTGATTAGACCTTTGTAGTATTCAATAAGTTCCTTGTTCTGCTCAGCAATATCGTAGTTGATATAGTTTACTGCATTATCTTTATCGTAAGTGTTGTGGTCGATGTGTCCTTTGTTGGCATCGCCTTCGGGACCATTTAAAGGAATAACTTTTGAACGGGCGAATTCCTGACCTGAACTTATCATTGTCATGCCTTGCGATGTGAAAAGGAATAGCGCACCAAGTTTATTTAGTTTCATTTGATACGGTGAAAGTTTTGAATGCTCTTTAATATCTTTAATTACATTTGCCGGGTCAACTTCCTTTGAACCGATGCGGATGAAATCACCAAGAGTGTAACCGTCGTGCGATTCTAAATAGTTAACAGAGTGCTCGGGTTTTTGGAAAAGCCCGAACTGATCACGCACTAGAGTTCCTCTTACATAACTCTTTACTCTTTCAATAGAATTATTCCCGTACCAGTGTCCGAATATCCAACCTAAACCGTTATCAGGGTTTTCGCCTTTGACACCGTTTCTGATTTGGTCGTTCCATGCGCCCCATCCTCTTGCAGAAAATCCCATCGGGTCATATCCGCCGCCCCAAGGTTCGCAGACTATGATTACGTGAGGATTAACTTTTTTTGCTTCGGCTATAATATCTTCAATCGTTTTCCAGTCAAGCATTTTGCCTAAGTCAAAACGGAATCCATCAACATGATATTCTTTCATCCAGTAAAGAATACTTTCGACTATCAGTTTTCTAGTCATAGGCCGTTCGGTCTTTAGGTCATTACCGCAGTAACTTTCGTTCATCATGCCGCCGCGGTCATCAAGACGGAAGTAATATTCTTTATCAATTTCTTTAAGGTTGCCTAATTCATATTCAGAAAGATGATTGAACACCACATCCATTATCACTGCAATTTTATTTTTATGGAATGCTTTTACCATATCCTTGAAGGCAGTAATCTGTTTGCCTGATTTTCCCTGCCATGTATTCCACTTCAGTTCTTTGCTTTCTTCTGCATAGTATGCTGCGGGTGCAAAGAATGCTGCGGTCATGTATCCCCAATGATTCCGCTCATAAGAATTCCATGTGTTGACTATGCGCTTAAGTTTATTTTCTTTTTGATAGGGGAGTTCAATGTTTGCAAACTCCATTGAGGGGAGCAGTTCAACCGCATTAACACCGAGCGAAGTAATATAATTTAATCCACCCTTAGCGCTTTTAGAAATTAATCCTTGATATGTCCCGGGAAGTTTTGCGCCCGATGATTTGTCAGCAGTCATATCTCTGACATGCGCTTCATAAACAATAACATCGCGCCAATCAATATTTACATTGGCATCTTTTCCCCAGTCATAAAAATCTTCGCGGAGTATAATCCCTTTACGGGGACTGAGATAGGTATTGTAAGAAGCGACAGCTTTAGCATAGGGGTCAAGGCATAGTGGTAGTGCATCAGCGGCATCATCCGGAGTGTGAAAAACTTTATAGCCGTAGTAGAGACCCGCTTTTTCGCCCCACAAAGAAATTTCCCAAACGCCGTCTTCATCTTTGGTTAGATTAAATTCTTCGCTTAGGATATCTTCCGCTTTCTTATATAAGTGAAGCGTGACTTTCAGTGCCTGCGGAGCAAACAATCGAAAGATGGTTTGATTATCAGCAAAGGATACGCCCATAGTTTTTGTAGAATAGAATTTATCCAAGTCAGCAGAGTGACCTACAATGCTGTCATGTTTCATCGTGATTCTAATAGTGCCCGCATCAGGGCGATACATTCCGTGACTCATAATTGAAAAGACTATCAAGATTGAAGTGAGTAAAAAAGCTTTTTTCATACATAACTCAACGAGATTAATGTAAAACTGAAATTAATTTAAAGTAAAGATAAGAAAAATGTAGGAACAGTCTAAATTATGATTTTTATGACTGAAGTGATTTATATGATTATTGGTGTGAGATGAATAAATAAAGTTCTGAATATTTCTCGCGGAGACGCAAAGTCAACAAAGGAATTATAAGTTATTAATCTTTGCGTCCGTTGCGTCTTTGCGAGAAATTATTTTAATAAGTGTAAGCCCTACATAATAACTCCGACTTTTAAGTAAGAAATTGTAGTAGACTAAATTACGAACCTCAAAATGAACCTAACGGGACAAGGCTTTCCTAACAGAGAGTTGTGCTCCATTATTAATTACTAGTCTCACTAAACCTCCACCCGACAAATTTTCAATTTTTCATTGGCAATTAAATCAAAAATTATTTATATTTGAATAACGA
>CAIWTC010000624.1 GCA_903915485.1 uncultured Ignavibacteriales bacterium
ATTTGTAAGGTTTTTTAATTTTCCGGTTTCCAGATTGTTCAGAAGACTTATTTTTATGGATAGCGTGTCAGCCCCGCTAGCCAAAATAGTATTAAATACCATTATAAAACTAAATAAAAACAGTATAGTAAAATATCTCACAGCATTTCCTATAATTTCAATACACAAAGTAATTTAAAACTAAATATAGCTATTTTGAACCTAAGACTGTATGAAAATTAAATTAAACCGTAAAGGCTACAACTCTTTGGGTTAATTTCGAAGTATTTTTGGAAGGAACATAACTTAGTTAAATCCATATCCGTCCAAAACGATGCAAAATAAAAAGACTACCTCAACGGACTTTTAATATTAAATAGAAAGCCGTAGTTTTGATTTTCTAAGGAACAAAACATGAGGTAGTCAATGACAAATGTAACACTTTTTTCGCAAATTCTTCAATACATACCAAGACCACTTTTTCATAAAGTTGTCGATAAATACAAGACAGATAAACATTCAAAAGGAATCAATAGTTGGACTCACTTGGTTTCAATGCTGTTTTGTCATTTCGGGAAAGCACATTCAATAAGAGATATCAGCAATGGTCTTCGTTCAATAACAGGAGATGCTAATCATCTTGGTATTAATGAAAAGATACCAAGTCGTTCGAGTATCTCATATATCAATGAACATAGGGATTGGCAGATGTTCCGAGAACTATATAAGGAATTGAAAGATCATTTGCAGAAAAAAGGAACGCAATTAAAAAGGAAACAATTCGAAGAAATTGACCGTAAAATATTTATGCTTGATAGCACGGTCATAAGCGTGTGTCTGAATATTTTCGACTGGGCAACATACAAAAATGAGAAAGGTGCTATTAAACTTCATACGGCACTGGATTTTGACGGTTGCCTGCCATCGTATGTTTTTATGACTGCTGCTTCTCAAGCTGATGTAAGACACGCACGCTATATGACTCTTCCGGCGAATAGCGTAGTTGTCATGGATCGGGGGTATCAATCGTTCAAAATGTTTTGGGAGTGGAACAATAGGGATATTTTCTTTGTGACCCGCTTAAAGGAAAAGATTAATTACAGGTCAATTGAGGAGGTTGAACCGCCTGAGGGAGCAGATTATATCATCAGGGACGAAATCATTGAGCCCGACGAGGAAGAATCAAGAAAAGATTACCCTGGGAGATTACGCAGGATTGCAGTATATGATAAAGCGCAAAATCGTACTATAGTTATTCTGACAAATAATTTTACTTGGACAGCAGGGGTTGTGGCAGAACTATATAAACAGCGTTGGATGGTAGAGATCTTCTTTAAGGAACTGAAACAGAACCTTAAAATCAAATCTTTCATTGGAGTTAATGAGAATGCGATGTGGATACAGACCTGCCCGACAGTCAGGCGGGTTTGGACAGCAATGATAACAATGCTATTACTGAAATACTTTAAGGGACTGGCAACTCACCCTTGGCATTTATCAAACTTGATAACATTTATCCGACTAAATCTATTCGTGAAAACGGAATTAAGGATGTGGTTGAATAAGCCATTTTGGTCTCAAAACGAGGAAATCAGGAAGGATGAACAACTAAACTGCTAAAAGACACTGGGGATTGAATTTGGACATTAATGGAATCCGTCCAAATTGGATGATATTCGAAGGATATTTATGTTTTTCATTTTATCTTGGACAGCAGTGGTTAAATCATTAATCCGCTAACTTACGTTATTTTAGTTTTTGATTTATTTAGATAAATTGCTATTATTTAGTTCAAATATTATTTATTTTCGATAAATGTTATTATCGGACAG
>CAIWTC010000625.1 GCA_903915485.1 uncultured Ignavibacteriales bacterium
CCTGCCACATCAAAAATAAATGATTCCTGTAATCTATGGTTCAGCGGCGGACCAACTTGCTCCTCTTTATATGTCCACTCCAGAAGTGCCACTTCTTTAACGGCAACCCGAAATGCTTCATCCATGGCAACCTGATAATCATTCACTTCATGAAAGACTGCACCCATGAACACTAAATCAAAGGATTTATTTTCGAATGGCAGTTCCCCTGCTGATGCTAATCTAAAATCTGCACCAGGCACAAACTCTGTCGCTTTAGCAATCATTTCAGGATTAGTGTCAATCCCGGCAACCTTTGCTACATGCGCACCGAATGCTTCCGCAAAAACTCCGCTTCCCGTGCCGATGTCAAGAACAGATGCTATATCGTTATTCTGCAAGCATAAATCAACCACTCTTGGAATTTCCAAGCGCGCAATTCTTTCGGGGGACCGAAGTGCATCTAATCCTTTGTTATAAACTCTATCATTCATTATTATTTTCCATTATAAATATTTTAACTAAGATAACATTAGCAATTTTTATTTCATCGTCCAAACAAAACCTAAAACGGAACCGTATATTGTTGATATATATGGATTACTCGAAATAGGACATGCCCCCGAGCGGCATCCGACAAAACGGTAATAACCGTATCCTAAAAGTCCGCCGACTAATGTTGATATAACTGATTTAAGTGTGATATATTCCAATACTTGCATAACATGTGCCTTTTCTATATATATTTTACGATTAATCGATTGATACTGCTCCGCCAAAAAGAATAGAACTCTTTCCGTATTAGTATGATTCACATTATCAGATAAAGATTCATTTTTGAAGTGATTATATAACATAATCTTTTAATTGATTGTTTAGATATTCATGTAAACGCACTATCTTTAGTTCATTATTTTTCAATTATGGTATAATGAATTCAACGGACCTAAAAGACGAAACAGGCTTATCACTAAGCAATAAATCAGCAAAAGCTATTTTCATTCTTTTATTGATAATCTGCCTTACACCTTATGTCTCTCCACCAATCGCACTATTGCTGGGTTTGATAACTGCAAATGTAATTGGACATCCCTTTCTCTCATATAATAGAAAAGCGACTACCATTTTGCTGCAAGTATCCGTTGTGGGACTCGGTTTCGGAATGAATGTTGAAACTGCTTTAGCAGCTGGCAGGCAAGGAATAGTTTTTACAGTTGTTTCTATTTTGAGCACACTCATAATCGGTTATTACTTAGGGAAGCAATTAAAAACCGACAACAAAACATCTATGCTAATTTCAACAGGAACGGCCATTTGCGGCGGAAGCGCAATTGCCGCCATATCACCTATCATAAAAGCAGAGGAGAAACAAATATCAGTTGCATTGGGCACGGTATTCATTCTAAACTCAGTTGCACTATTTGTATTCCCTATGATTGGTCACCTACTTAATTTATCGCAGATACAATTTGGGTTATGGAGTGCAATTGCCATTCACGATACAAGTTCTGTGGTTGGTGCAGCAAGTAAGTACGGAAGCATCGCACTTCAAACAGCAACAACCGTCAAACTCGCCCGCGCATTGTGGATTATCCCTATCGCATTAGTTACTTCGTTCTTCGTTAAGAATAAATCAGCAAAGATTAAGTTTCCTTACTTCATCGGCTATTTTATTCTGGCAATCATTGTAAATACTTACTTCACTTCAATCAGTCTCGTATCACCATACATAGTTTCAATATCCAAAACAGGATTAACCGTAACTCTATTCTTAATCGGCGCAGGGTTGAACCGAAGCGTTATCCGCA
>CAIWTC010000626.1 GCA_903915485.1 uncultured Ignavibacteriales bacterium
AAAAATATTACAAAATAAAATTGATATTCTTAAACATAATTTCGGGAAGGACTAAATATTATTATTATGAAGTAACTCCTGAAGACTTTCTTTTTAGCCCATTGGCATTGGCACTACCACACAACTCTTGACTAAACAGCCAATCCACTGCGTATATGTGATTTACATCACGCACAAACTAATTACTCTATTTTTTAATTGCACAATAATTGCATTCAAGTTAAATTCTATTTTCGTATGAAAAAGTTCGTCTTGGGGTTTTATTTTTGGCTTTCCCCGGCGGCCATAAAGTTTTTTCAAATAATTAATTTATTCATCCTTCAAATATTAATAAAATTCAAAATATCTCGATAATATATTATAATGTTTCATGTGTTTGAACTAAGTAAAAGAGGTTATGAAAAGTACTGCAGACCAATTATTCCAACTGACGACAAGTTTATCTAAAATCAAGAACCCGGAACAAGTTATACCGGTTTTTATTGATGAATTAAATTTAATTTTTCCAAAGCTCTCGTTTTCATGGAGTTTGGAAGGTGATAGAAATAATATTTTTCATTTGCCCGTTGAGATAACAAACAAGCTTTTTGGCTTTATAATAGCCTCAGACCAAAATGAATCCCCAAAGAAAAAATTACCGGATATTCTCCACAGCACTACTGAGATGCTCGCCTTTATTCTTGAGAAAATCGGTATAGAGAAGTACTGCAATGAGTATAAATTAGTTGAAGAACATATCGCGGATGTACTTTGGACATTTGATACCGCAACAATGAAATTTCTTTATGTCAGTCCATCAATCTTGAAGCAGAGAGGATTTACCCAAGAAGAATGCTTGGCCCAAAAGATTGATGATGCCGTGACAAAAGAAAAAAAAGCGGCCATACTGGAAATTATCCGTCATAGAAGTTCTTCCCTTCATGCCGGAGAAATCGATGATGAAATATTTTTTTCTGAGGAGGTTGAGCAGGTTTGCAAAAACGGAAGCACTATATGGACTGAAATTGTTACCCACTACTTTTTAAATAAGCACACCGGTCATGTAGAAATTCATGGTGTTTCAAGAGATATTCAGGAGAAGAAAAGGAACCAAGAGGCCCTTCTTGAAAGTGAAAGAAAATACAGTAACATTTTTGAAAATGTTCAGGATGTTTTCTATCAAATCGACTTAAATGGAAAAATTTTGGATATCAGTCCTTCGATTAAATATTTTTCAGATTTCAACAAGCATGAATTAATAGGCACACAGGTTTTCGATTTGTATTATGATTCAGAGGATCGAACAATATTCCTTAATGCAATAAAGAAGAATAGAGAATTAAGAGATTATGAATTAAGAATCAAAACAAAAACCGGCGAATTAAAGTATAGTTCAATAAACGCCCGCTTAATTTTTAATACTGACGGAACCCCTAGTCATATTGATGGTGCAATACGAGATATCACTGCCCGCAAACAGGCAGAAAAAGACCTGGCGGAAAGTGAAGAAAAATACAGATCGCTGATTGAAAATTCAGAAAACCCTATATTCAGCTTTAACCCTGACGAAACTTACAGATTTGTAAACTACACTTTTGCCAAACCTTTTGGCAAAGATCCGAAAGAAATTATAGGCAAAACACCGCACGAAATATTTCCGTTAGAAGAGGCTGAAAAACGCCTTACACTTGTAAGAAATGTTTTCGCAACCGGAGTTAAGGGTGAAATTGAAGTAAAGATTGTCACCGTTTCCAGAGAAGAAAAATATTTTCTTACAATGGTCGACCCCATAAAAGATGAGACCGGGAAAATACTTTGGGTGTCTTGTCTATCAAGGGATATAACAGAACGAAAACTTGCTGAAATAGCCTTGGCAAAAAGCGAAGAACTATACCGGTTATTAGCCGACCATATGACAGATACCATTTGGCTTATGGACCTGAATCTGAAAACATATTACATCAGTCCCTCAATTGAGAAAATCAGAGGATACACGCTTGAAGAAATAGCGCTAACTCCCCTTCAGGATCAGATGCCTCCTGAATCTTTCAACAGAGTAATGATTGCCTACGCTGAAGAAATGGAACGATTGAAAGTTGAGCCGGAGTATTCTTTTGTTCGCTCACTTGAACTTGAATTTTATAGAAAGGACGGATCTAAGTATTGGTCAGAGAACACATTCAGCTTAGTCCGCGATAATGCTGGCAACCCAATTTCAATTATAGGTGAAGGCAGAGATATAACACTTAGAAAAATTCAAGAAGAAGAATTGATTAAACTATCACAAGCAGTCGAACAAAGTCCGCTTTCTATAATAATTGCTGATCGTGATGGGAAAATCGAATACGCGAATAGCGGATTTACAAAATCAACCGGCTATAACTCCCACGAAATAATAGGCGTTAAAGCAAATTCTCTTCTAGCAGGGGCGACTCCGAGTGAAACTATTGGAGATGATTGGGCTGCGTTAACAAAAAGAGATAAGTGGGAAGGCGAAGTTCTTAGTAAAAAGAAAAATGGCGATGTTTTTTTTCAAAGCATGTTAATTTCTCCCATTCGCAATAAAGAAGGAGAAACACTTAACTATCTTTTGATTATGGAAGATATCACTGAAAAAAAACAAATGATAAAAGACTTAATACTGGCAAAAGAAAAAGCAGAGGAAATGAATAATGCCAAATCAAATTTCTATGCCAATATGAGCCATGAATTAAGAACGCCTATGATAGGGGTTCTTGGATATGCCGAACTATTAAAAGAATTCGATGATGAAAAGGTTAAAAATTTTGCGGGGATAATATTCAAAGGTGGCCAGCGGTTAATGGAAACCTTGAATCTTATACTAAATATGTCAAGAATAGAGTCTAATCAACTTGAGATGATTTTTTCAAAAGTCGAAGTTGTCAAAATGATAAATGATACTATTAAGTTATTTCAAGACACAGCTTCTCAAAAGCAAATATTTATTAATTCAGCAATAGGCTATGATTCCCTTAGTATTGAAACTGAAGAGATGATGCTTAAACAAATATTAAATAATTTAATTAATAATGCTGTTAAATACACCGGCATCGGAGGAGTTGATATTAATTTATTTATTGAGAATAACACGGAGCAGCCAACACTTGTAATTGAAGTACGGGACACCGGAATAGGAATTGCGGAGGAACATAAAGAATTAATATGGGAAGAGTTCCGTCAAGTTAGCGAAGGTAGAGGACGCAGTTTTGAGGGCACCGGGTTAGGGTTATCAATAACAAAAAAATTCGTTACCATGCTCAAAGGTGAAATTTCAGTTCAAAGTCAGCTAGGCATAGGGTCAATTTTTACTGTAAAAATACCCGTAAATATAGTTGACGAGCCATCGAAACTAACTGCAACTACTCCTTTGCTTTCTAAGTCAATAGGGAAAGAGATTTTAGGGAAAATAACATTACCAAAAATTTTATATGTTGAAGATGATAACATCGCTTTTTCATTTGCAAAGATTCTGTTAAACGGTATCTGTATATTAGAAAGAGCAAAAAACAGCGAGGAGGCATTGAAGAAAGCCGCCGCGAATTTATTTCAATTAATCTTAATGGATATTAATTTAGGACACGGGGCCGATGGTACTGAAACCACAAGGATTCTAAGACAGATTCCGGAATATTCCAAGACACCAATAGTTGCAATCACTGCGTTTGCTGCCGATTCAGACAAGAACGAATTTTTATCGGCCGGATGCTCGCACTACTTATCCAAACCATATAATAACGATCAATTACTTCAAATAATTGCAGAAGCTTTAGGAAGTACTAATAATTAAAACTTGTGAACTTTGGAAAGAATCAGCGACTGCTTATACATTTATTAATTGTGGTTCAATAATTTCTTTGTGAGAAAATGCAAAAATATTTACTGATATTAAGTTTCGTGTGCTCATTACTTAATGCGCAGACCATTAAAGTTAAACCTGAATTTAGGAAATTCTTTTCCGAAAATAATGTTACAGGTTCCTTCATCCTTTTGAATGACAGCACCGGCGACATGACAATTTTTAATGAATCTCAAATTGATTCAGGATTCATCACCGCTTCTACTTTTAAAATATTTAATTCACTCCTCTTCCTGGAAACAGGTGTTGTGAAAGATGAAAATGAAGTTACGCCATGGGACAGTGTAGTCCGCAACAATCCAAATTGGGATAAAGACCAGACTATGGCAAATGCATTCCGAAGTTCAACCGTGTGGTATTATCAGAAGTATGCCCGTGAGGTTGGCGAAGAGCGGATGCAGCACTGGATAAACAAAGCAGATTACGGCAACAAAAACATCGGCGGAGGGATTGACAGATTTTGGCTAAATGGAGAAATCAGAATAACACCAAAAGAGCAAGTTAATTTTATTCGCAGACTTTATCACTATCAACTCCCCTTCTCCCAGCGCAGTATGGATATTGTAAATAAATTTTATATCTATAAAAAATTTGACGGGATAGTTTATCGCGGGAAAACGGGAATGTCAGAGATGAACAACACCGATATCGGTTGGTGGGTTGGCAGTATAACCAAAGGAAGCAACACATGGTTCTTCGCGCTATGCGTACAGAATACAAATCCCGATAATCCAAAGTTTATACCCTGCAGAATTGAAATAGCCGAAAAGATATTAAAAGACCTTGGTGTCTTACCAAAATAATTCTTTGCGAACTCTGCGCCTTTGCGTGAAATTTTTTAACAATTATAATTGTGCGGCTTAGCAAAAATTAAGAAGAAATATTTCGCCCTCTATGGGGCTTAATCACACTTTCACCTTGCTTTTCTACCAAGATTTCGTTCCGCTGGAACTTCTACACCCAAGCATATTTCGCAGTTCCCGATGAGTACAGTATTGACAACACAATCGCCAAGAAATTCAGAGCTCTGGAGGAGCGCAATGTTGGTAACAACTATCGAGGATAAATTCTTAGCTCCATCGGAGCGGAATATTTCGCCCGCGCTGGGGCTTAATCACACTTTCACCTTGCTTTTCTACCAAGATTTCGTTCCTATGGAACTTATAAATTGCAGTATATTACATAGTTCCGTAAATGGGCAAGGTCGGTAGCACAATCGTCGAGAAATTCATAGCTCCGGAGGAGCGCAATGTTGGTAAAAACTATCGTGGATAAACTCTTAGCTCCATCGGAGCGAAATATTGGTCCCACCCTCCACGACACTCAATCTACCTCTCCTCAGAAATAAAACTTATATACTCTCCGCCTTCAAGTTTCAAATCATCAGCACCTTCCTGGTCAAACGGGTTTTCCAAATGATCCTGAATATTATCTAAACTTACAAGAATGAGCGCATACATTCCACCTAC
>CAIWTC010000627.1 GCA_903915485.1 uncultured Ignavibacteriales bacterium
AGAGCACATCCTTGGTAAGGATGAGGTCACCGGTTCAATCCCGGTCGTCAGCTCAAACAATCAATTTGGACTAAATATATGCGAGAAATAGTAACTTTAGAGTGCACCGAGTGTAAAAGAAGAAATTACACTGCGACTAAAAATAAAAGAACCCATCCTCAAAGAGTGGAGTTCAAGAAATATTGTCCATGGTGCAGAAAACATCATGTTCATAAAGAAACGAAATAACTTTTTTAATACGTCAGTGGCTCAATTGGTAGAGCAGCGGTCTCCAAAACCGCAGGTTGGGGGTTCGAGTCCCTCCTGACGTGCAACAATTTATAGTGAAGTTATGATAGATAAAATAAAAGCATTTTTTACCGATGTGGCTAAAGAGATGAAAAAAGTCTCCTGGCCTAGCAGAGACGAGCTTAAAGAAGCTACCATCATTGTTGTGGTTATGTGCCTAGTAATGGCAGCTTTCACTTACATCATTGATATTGGCATCACTCAAGCCTTCAAAGTGGTATTTAAATAAAAAGGTATTTTCTGACTGTTTAGTCTTTTAAGCTTAAACAGAAGAAAATCGTATTCAGACAAAAAAGAAGAACGAATAAATGGATCAAAAATGGTATGTCGTTAGGACCTTTTCGGGTCATGAAAACAAGGTGAAGAACCTTGTTGAAGCCGAAATGCGTGATAATGTGCAGCTTCAGTCTAAGATTGGTGAGATTCTTGTCCCTATGGAGAAGGTATTCGAAGTTAAAGACGGAAAAAAACGGTCTAAAACGAAAAACTTTATGCCGGGATATTTGCTCGTTCAGTCTGACATGGACATTCAGGTGAAAGACTTTATCTTGAATATTCCCGCTGTTATGGGGTTCCTCGGAACCAAAATCGCTCCTTCCCCTCTAATGCCTGATGAAGTTAAAAGAATTGTCGGCAGAGTTAAAGAGAGCTTAGACGGCGAAAGACTAGACAGTATGTTCCGTGTGGGTGATTTTATTAAAATCATCGACGGCCCGTTCCACAACTTTACCGGAAGCGTTGAAGAAGTGGCTGAAGAAAAAATGAAAATGAAAGTATTAGTCTCGATTTTCGGAAGAAAAACCCCGGTTGAGATTGATTTCGACCAAGCAGAATTAGAAAAATAATATTGAGAATGAAAGGTTAGTTAAACCATGGCAAAGAAAATAACCGGATATGTAAAACTACAAATTACAGCCGGGAAAGCAAATCCGTCACCTCCGGTTGGTCCTGCACTAGGCCAAAAAGGCGTTAATATCATGGAGTTCTGTAAACAGTTTAATGCAAGAACCGCTGACAAAGAGGGCTTGATTATTCCTGTTGTTATTACTGTATTCTCCGATAAGTCGTTCACTTTTATAACAAAAACTCCTCCCGCTGCAGTTCTTCTTAAGAAAGCTGCAAAGATTGAGAGAGGCTCCCCTGAATCTAATAGAAATAAAGTTGGTAAAGTTACCAAGGCTCAGGTAGAAGAGATAGCAAAAACCAAATTGCCTGATCTCAACGCAAATGATATTGAACATGCTATGAGTATGGTTGCAGGAACCGCTCGCAGTATGGGACTTACTGTAGAAGGTTAAAAGATAACGGAATCAATATGTTAAAACTATCAAAAAGATTAAAAGCTGTTCACAAAGATTTAGATGTTAAGAAAGAGTACACTCTTACTGAAGCAATCTCAATTCTTAAATCAAGCAGCAATGTAAAATTTAATGAATCACTTGACTGTGCTATGAGATTGGGCGTTGACCCAAGACATGCAGACCAAATGGTTCGCGGAACTGTATCGCTTCCTCACGGAACAGGAAAAGAAGTTTCTGTACTCGTGGTTGCAAAAGGTCCTAAAATCCAGGAAGCATTAGACGCAGGCGCAGATTTTGCGGGATATGAAGAATATCTTGAAAAAATCAAAGGCGGCTGGGCTGATGTAGATGTAATTATTGCTGCTCCTGATATTATGGCAGACCTCGGAAAGCTGGGAAAAATCCTCGGCCCTAAAGGTTTGATGCCTAATCCTAAGAGCGGAACTGTTACAGCGGATGTTGCAAAAGCGGTCAGAGAAGTTAAAGCCGGAAAGATTGAATTCCGTGTAGAAAAAGCAGGAATTATCCATGCGTCTGTCGGAAAAATTAATTTTGATGCAAAAGCATTGTCAGAAAACACAATGGCTTTTTTGAACATGATAATGAAATTAAAGCCTGCTGCTGCAAAAGGCGTCTATGTTAAGAGTATCTATCTCTCAACAACAATGGGACCTGGTTTAAGGGTTACCAAAGACGAAGTTGCACATCACGCATAAATAAGATATTACGCACAGCTTCACACAAATAAAACGCTTCTAGATCGAATTTTCGATCTATAATATAAACGCTAGGTACGAAATGAAAAAAAATGAAAAAGCCGAGATGGTCTCTCGGGTAGTTGAGAAACTTAACTCAAGTTCTGCTATATTCCTCGTGGATTACAGTGGAATAAAGGTTGAGGATATCAGCAAAATTAGACGGGAATTTCGTAAAGAAGGTGTAGAATATGTAGTTTTCAAAAACACATTATTCAAACGGGCTTTGGATGAGACAGGAAAATATCCAATGTTGGTTAACCATCTAAAAGGAATGACCGGATATGTATTTGCCGGAGATAATCCAGCATTACCTGCAAAAATCATCAAGAAATATTTTGATGACAAGCAGAAATTAGCGCTGAAAGCTGCTTATGTTGAATCGGATTTCTTCGGAGCCGAACAATTGACACTGCTTTCGAACATGCCTACCAAGGCAGAAATTATTTCCGGAATTATCGGCAGCATAGCTTCACCGGTAACTGGAATAGTCGGTACACTCAACGCGGTTATTCGCGATTTGGTAAGTGTGGTTGACGAAATAGCCAAAACTAAGGCTGCATAATTAAGTAATAAAAGAATTTAATATTTAGGAGTAATCAAATGTCAGAAAAAATAGCTGAATTAGTAGAAAAAATCAAAGCTCTCACTTTAGGTGAAGCATCAGAATTAAAAACCGCATTAGAAAAAGAATTCGGTGTAACCGCAGCAGCACCTATGATGATGGGCGCAGCTCCAGCAGCAGCAGCAGCTCCGGTTGAAGAACAAACAGAGTTCAATGTTAATTTGATATCAGCAGGCGAAAAGAAAATCAATGTTATTAAAGTCGTTCGCGCTCATACAGGCTTAGGCTTGAAAGAAGCAAAAGACTTAGTTGATGGCGCACCTAAGACTGTTAAAGAAGCAGTATCAAAGGACGAAGCTGAGAAAATCAGAAAAGAGCTCGAAGAAGCAGGCGCAGCAGTAGAAGTAAAGTAATTTGCTTTTGCACTATCGTTTGCATGACTTAATGCAATTATCCGCGAGTGATAAGGCGGCATTAACCGCCTTATCATTTTTTGTATTTTATACGGTTTCCTTTTTACAATCAAAAAGGATAAGTTTATATACGGAGGTTCAGTTTGGACAATAAAAGAATATCATTTGGAAAAATTAAGCCGGTTCTTAGTATGCCGGATTTGTTGGCAGTGCAGAAAGATTCGTTTGAAGACTTTTTGCAAATCCATACACCACCCGAAAAGAGGGAAAATAAAGGACTGAAAACAGTCTTTGAAGCAAACTTTCCTATTTTCGACAATAAAGAAAATTATCGCCTTGATTTTATAGATTATTTTATAGATAAGCCGCGTCATTCTTTACCGGAATGCCTCGAGAAGGGTCTTACCTTCTCCGCACCGCTTAAGGCTAAACTCCGACTCTCAACTAAAGATGTTGATACAGGTGAATTTGTCAATTCAGTTGAGCAGGAAGTTTATTTGGGAAATCTCCCGTACATGACTCCTAAAGCTACATTTGTAATAAATGGAGCTGAAAGAGTAATTGTTACTCAGCTTCACCGCTCCCCCGGTGTTGCTTTCTCACAGAATGTCCATTCTAATGGAACGCCTTTGTATTCAGCCAGAATCATTCCTTTAAAGGGATCATGGGTTGAGTTTTCTACAGACATTAATTATGTCTTGTACTGCTATGTTGACCGTAGGAAAAAATTCCCGGCAACTACTCTATTAAGAGCCCTCGGCTTTGAAACCGATGAGGAAATCTTGGACTTATTCAAGTTGACTGAAGTCATTAAAACCAGCAAGAGTAACTTATTGAAGTTAATCGGTCGTATGGTTGCAAGTGATGTTTTCGACATGAATACAGGCGAAATTTTCTTATCAAGAGACAGCGTACTCAATGAAGAAGATATCGAAAGAATTCACGAAGCAGATGTTGAAGAACTAAAACTGATTCGCGAAGATTTGAATGTAGACCAGAATTTTATATTAAATACTTTACGCAAAGATCCTTCACATACCCGTGAAGAAGCTTTGTTCTCAATTTACAGACAGTTAAGAACAGGTGAAGCACCTGATTCTGAGACTGCATCATCATTGCTGGATAAAATGTTCTTCAATGATAAACGCTACGATTTAGGTGATGTAGGCCGTCACAGAATGAATAACAAGCTTAAACTTGGTATTCCTGAGACCACCACAGTATTAACTAAAGATGATATCGTTGAAATCATCGGTTATATGATGAGATTAAAAGACGGTTCAGAATCTTTTGATGATATAGATCACTTAGGCAACCGCCGTGTTCGTACAGTTGGCGAGCAGCTTCAGCAGCAATTTAATGTCGGTGTCGCTAGAATGGCCCGTACAATTAAAGAGCGCATGAACATTCGCGAAACTGAAAATCCAACTCCTCAGGAATTGGTAAATGCGAAAACAATCAGCAGCGTAATTAATGCTTTCTTTGGAACAAATCAGCTTTCTCAGTTCATGGACCAGACCAATCCGCTGGCAGAACTTACTCACAAGAGGAGAATGTCTGCCCTTGGACCAGGAGGCTTGACAAGAGAACGCGCAGGATTTGAGGTTCGAGATGTGCATTATACACATTACGGCCGCCTTTGCCCTATTGAAACACCTGAAGGTCCGAACATCGGTCTTATTTCATCTTTGACAATTTTCTCAAAGGTTAATAAGTATGGTTTCCTTGAAAGTCCTTACAGAATCGTTAAGAACGGTAAAGTTTCTGATGAAGTTGTTTATCTCACTGCAGAGCAGGAAGATGAATACACAATTGCACAGGCAAATGAAAAATTTGATGACAAAGGTCACTTCCTTAATGAAAGAGTTCGCTCCAGACATAAAGGCGAGTTTCCGATTGTTCATCCAACACATGTTCAGTTCATGGATGTTGCACCTGCACAGATTGTATCTGCTGCAGCAGCATTGATTCCATTCCTTGAGCATGATGATGCTAACCGTGCGTTGATGGGCTCAAACATGCAACGCCAGGCAGTTCCGCTGATTAGTCCTCAGGCTCCTCTCGTAGGAACAGGACTTGAAGGCAGAGTTGCTACTGATTCAAGAGCAGTTATTGTTGCAGAATACGATGGTACTGTTGAATATGTTGACTCAGATAAAATAACGGTTAATTATGATATTAAATCTGACTCAGTAGAAGTTATCACTAACTTCCACGATGTTAAGAGGATATCTTATAAACTGATTAAGTTCACAGGAACAAATCAGGAAACCTGTATCAACCAAAAGCCGATTGTAAAAGTTGGCGAAAAGGTTAAAGCAGGCGATGTAATAGCAGACGGTTTTGCAACTCAGGGCGGAGAGTTAGCTCTCGGACGAAATGTATTTGTTGCGTTCATGCCTTGGAGAGGTTATAATTTTGAGGATGCTATCATCTTAAGTGAAAAATTAGTTCAGGATGATGTATTTACATCATTCCACATTGAAGAATTTGAACTTCAGGTCCGCGAAACAAAACGCGGTGAGGAAGAGTTGACACGGGAAATTCCTAATGTCAGCGATGAAGCAGTTAAGAACCTTGATGAAAATGGTATCATAAGAATAGGCGCTGAAGTTAAAGAAGGCGACATCCTTATCGGTAAAATTACACCTAAGGGCGAAACTGATCCTACACCTGAAGAAAAACTTTTAAGAGCAATATTCGGCGACAAAGCCGGTGATGTTAAAGACGCTTCATTGCGTGCTACACCGGGTCTTCGCGGAACTGTTATTAAAGCAAAATTATTCAGCCGTAAGAAAAAAGATGCGGACGCTAAAAAGCAAGAAAAACGCCAAATCGAGAATATGGAAATCGAGCATTTAAGAAAGAAAGAAGAACTTTATCAGAGACTTCTTACTAAATTAAATCAGATTTGCCTTAGTGAAACCACTAAGGGTATTAGAGATCTTGATGGCTCAGTTAGATTGCGCAGCGGAAGCACAATTAAAGATAAAACATTCGTTGACTTGGAAGATGTAACCAAACTTGATTACTCAACCGATTGGTTTGATTCCAAGAAAATGAACGGAATGATTAAATCAACTTTTAAAAACTACTTCACATATCTATCAGATATGGAAGATGAATACAAACGCGACAGACTGAAAGTACAGGCAGGTGATGATTTACCTCCGGGAATTATTCAGCTCGCGAAAGTTTATGTTGCTAAAAAGCGTAAGATTTCAGTTGGTGATAAGATGGCGGGAAGACATGGTAACAAGGGCGTTGTAGCCAAGATTGTACCTGTTGAGGATATGCCTCATCTGCCTGACGGAACCCCGCTGGATATCATCTTGAATCCGCTCGGCGTACCTTCAAGAATGAACCTTGGACAGCTTTATGAAACAGCCTTAGGCTGGGTCGGTAAAAGATTAGGAGTTCGTTTCGCAACTCCGGTTTTTGACGGTGCTAAAATCAGCGATGTTGATGATTACTTAGAAAAAGCAGACATTCCTGTCGGCTGTAAAACGGTACTTTTCAATGGTCGCACCGGTGAGCAATTCCATCAAAAAGTTACTTGCGGTTACATCTACATGATGAAACTAAGTCACTTGGTTGATGATAAAATTCACTCACGGTCAACAGGTCCATACTCTTTAATTACTCAACAGCCATTGGGCGGAAAAGCACAATTCGGCGGTCAGAGATTTGGAGAAATGGAAGTTTGGGCACTTGAAGCTTATGGCGCATCACATATTTTACAGGAAATATTAACTATAAAGAGTGATGATGTCCCTGGACGCGCAAAGGTATATGAATCGATTGTCAAAGGACAGAATGTCCAGGAACCAAGTATTCCAGAATCGTTTAATGTATTGGTTAAAGAACTTCAGGGCTTAGGTCTTGATATTAAAATTGACCATCGTTAAAAACTAACAACAGAATTGAGGAGTTTACTTCTATGATTATGAATAGAGTCCATGAACATGCAGTTAAAGATGTATCACAATTAACTATCACCCTGGCTAGTCCGGATGATATACTTTCCAGATCGCATGGAGAGGTTACAAAACCTGAGACTATTAACTATCGCTCTTTCCGTCCTGAAAAAGACGGTTTGTTTTGCGAGAAGATTTTTGGTCCAACACGCGATTGGGAATGTTATTGCGGTAAATATAAAAGAATTAGATATAAAGGTATTATTTGCGACCGTTGCGGCGTTGAAGTTACACAGAAGAATGTAAGACGCGAAAGAATGGGTCACTTGGGACTTGCAGTTCCTGTGGTTCATATTTGGTTCTTTAAGTCTCTTCCTTCAAAAATTGGTAACTTACTAGGTTTCAGCGGTAAAGAACTTGAAAGAATCATTTATTATGAATCATATGTAGTTCTTAACCCGGGCCCAACAGGCTTGAGACGCAAAGATTTAATTACCGAAGAGCAGTATTTTGAAATTCTTAGTTCACTTCCGGCCGGAAATGACAAGCTTCCTGATACTGATCCGAATAAATTTTATGCAAAAATCGGCGGCGATGCAATTAAAGAATTGCTGAAGCAGACGAATATTGAAGAGTTATTCCATCAGCTTCGCGATACTTTTGCTGTTGAAACTTCACAGCAGAAGAAAGATGAATTGCTAAAACGACTTAAAGTTGTTGAAGCTTTCCGCGAAAAAGAAGGCAAACCGATGAACAAACCTGAGTGGATGGTATTAAGTTATATACCGGTTATTCCACCGGAACTTCGTCCTTTGGTTCCTTTGGAAGGCGGAAGATTTGCTTCAAGTGATTTGAATGATTTATACCGCAGAGTAATTATCCGTAACAACCGGTTACGCAGATTAATAGATATTAAAGCACCTGAAGTTATCTTAAGAAATGAAAAGAGAATGCTTCA
>CAIWTC010000628.1 GCA_903915485.1 uncultured Ignavibacteriales bacterium
GCAGCACCCTGTTCTTCTAAACTTTTTGCGTTATGATACTGATGGTTTTCAGTTACATAAGGAGAAGGCACAAGTATTGATGGAACTCCAAGCAACAATATTTCTGATATCGCCGAAGCACCTGCTCGTGAAACAAGCACATCACTCATAGCGTAGGCCTGCTCAACTTTATCAAAAAATGGAACAACTCTAACATTATCTGAATTTAGATAATCATACTTCTCATATGAATTATTACCTGTCTGTAAGACTATTTGATAATTTAGATTTACCAATGACTTAAAATTATTAACTACAAATTCGCTCAACGCCTTTGCTCCGAGGCTTCCACCGATAAATACAACTGTCTTTTTCCCGGTATTCAATTCAAAATCATTTAGCGCTTTATCTCTTGAAACTGCCGTGATAGAGTTTCTTAAAGGATTACCCGACAGCACGGTATTGTTTTTGTTTTTCAAATATGTTTTCGTCTTCTCATCAGAAATAAATACTATGTCTGCATTATTCGAAAGTAGTTTAGTTGCTATTCCAGGATAACTGTTTGATTCCAGCAAAATTGTTTTCGCACCAAGCACTTTAGCTGCTAGTATCGGCGCTACGGAAATATATGCGCCCGTTCCAAATGCTGCTGCAGGTCTATATTTCGCTAGTACAATTAGTGACTGAAAGAAACCGTATATGAATTTTATTATCACAACTATGTTTCTGAACATTTTTGTTCTGCTTAATCCTTCAGAGATTATCGCATAAAACTTAAACTCTGTTTGAGGAATTATTCTTCCTTCAATTTTATCTTTTCGTCCTAAGAAAATGCATTCCGATTCCGGATGATTATGCTTGAGTGTTTCTGCCACTGCCAATGCCGGGAAAAGATGTCCGCCCGTTCCTCCGCCTGCAAAAACAAATCTTAAGTTAGATGCCATACTTACTTTGCTCCCTCAGGGTTTGCTGTAAGTTGTTCTTCGACACTTTTATTTGAGAAACCTATATTCATCAGAATCCCTAATGATGCTGATGACACAAGCAATGAGGTTCCACCATAACTAATGAACGGCAGAGTTATACCTGTGGCAGGAAGTGAACCTGTCGAGACACCGATGTGAACCAATGCTGAAAGCAGAAACGAAGCTGATATTCCAAAAGCTAGTAATTTTCCAAATGTATCTTTAGCATTTTTTGCAATCACTACTCCGACAAAGAATAGAATCCCGAATCCGATTAGTATTCCCAAAGATCCTAACAATCCTGTTTCTTCTCCTGCGATAGAATAAATAAAATCACCATAAGCCTCGGCCAAATGTAAATTTCTTTGCTTGCTGTTTCCGATTCCAAGTCCTGAGATTCCACCACTTCCAAGCCCGATAATTGCTTGCTGAACCTGGTATTGTGTTTCATTTCCAAAAAACTTTGTCAACCTCTTATTCGAGTGTGGCAATATCATTGCCATAGAAGATGCGCCTACAAGCATTACAAACATTGTGCTGAAAATATGCTTAAGTCTCGCTCCGCCAATATACAGCATCGAAAAAGCAATCATTAATATTAATGCGGCCGAGCTAACATTAGGCTGAATAACTACCAATGAAAACACAACCACTACCCAAAACAATACAGGACCAACAGAACGCTTAAAGTCATCCAGTAATTCTTGTCTGTCATCCATCAAATGAGCTATATGCATAATTAAAAATAACTTCACTAGTTCCACGGGTTGAAACGAGAACAATCCCACATTAAGCCATCTTTTAGCGTGCTTTACTTCAGGCATAAATATCATTGTTGCAAGAAGCAAAGCGACCGAAATGTACATTCCGATTTTTGTAAATTGTTTGTATGAGTTATACGGAAACGCTGCGAAGAGTATCATGCAAAGTACTCCGCCTATCGCTATAACCAGTTGCTTAATGAAAATCGAATACATACTTGAACGGCTGCTGACAGCATAAACACTGCTTGCACTCAATAAAATAAGCAGACCAAAACCCACTAAAAATATTGCGGTGAAGAATACTGTAAATGAAGTGCGTTTCATTTTGCTATTCTTTCAATTTCTTGTTTGAATACTTTACCGCGGTGCTCATAATTATCGAACATATCAAAGCTTGCACATGCAGGGGAAAAAAGAACAACTTCGCCTTTTCTTGCTTCGCTATTTGCGCTTTCTAATACTTCAGCTAAATCTCTTTTAATTTCGGTTTTAACTATTTTGTGAAAATATTTAAAAACTTTTTCCGCAGATTCGCCGATGGCAAAAATTTTAATCACTTTGTTCTGCACTAAATCATGGATAACCGAATAATCATTGCCTTTGTCTTTGCCACCTAAAATCAATAAGATAGGTGTATCAAAGCTTTGCAAAGCAACAAAAACAGAATCAACATTAGTTGCTTTGGAATCGTTAACATATTTCACACCATTAATAGTTTTCACTAATTCTAATCGGTGTTCAACACCCGGGAAGGACCTAAGTGCTCTGCTTATCAATGCATAATCATTAACGAACGGAAGAACCGATATCACGGCCGCCATCGCATTTGCAACATTATGCATTCCGGAAATTAATAGCTGCTCAACCGGGAAAAAGAATAATTCCTTTCCTTCTGCAGCAAATACTATATTTTTGTCCTTGATAAAGGCTCCGTTAAGAACTTTTTCTTTAAGACTAAACTTTTGCAAATTCGCAGTAGTATGAATATAGTCATCAACTAAAAGATTATCATCTGCGTTTATGACTAATGTACCGTTCTCATCCATATTTTTGAAAATACCATACTTCGAAGCAGCATATATCTTCATATCATTATTATATCTATTCAAATGATCAGGCGTAATATTCAAAATAACGGCTGAGTCAGGTTTGAAATTCACAATATGGTCTAACTGAAAACTAGAAACTTCAAGCACAAAATATTTATCAGATGAATCATCAAGTACTGATTCCGAAAATGCATTTCCGATATTTCCGACTGCAAAGGAATTTAATCCTGCTGTCTTGAGAATATGTTGAACCAATGAAGTAGTGGTTGTCTTTCCGTTAGTGCCGGTGATGGCGATTACTTTTCCTTTGCAGAAATTAAAAGCAAATTCAACTTCACTAATCACCGGTACTCCAAGTTCAGCGGCTCTCGCTAAAACATAAGCATCAGAAGGAATGCCGGGACTTACAACTATATACTCTGCGTTGTACACCCGCTCGCTGTGATTGCCTAATTCAAACTCGATATCAAGCGCTGTTAACTCTGCAATACGGCTAGACATTTTATCATCTGCTGATATATCGCTAACAAATGGTATGCCGCCCAGCTTCAAAATTAATTTAGCTGCTGCTATGCCGCTTCTTTCGGCACCGAGTACAGTTATGTTTTTTCCGTTTATATCACTAAAATTCATTTTCGTTTGTTTTCTTATCGAATCTTAAATGAAGCTAAAGTGATTACGGCCAAAAGAATACCAATGATATAAAATCTCATTACTATTTTTGGTTCCTGCCAGCCTAACATCTCAAAATGATGATGAATAGGGGCCATCTTAAATACGCGTCTGCCTTCTCCGTATTTTTTCTTGGTGTACTTAAAATACAACCTCTGAATAATTACAGAAATGGTTTCAAGGAAAAAAATTCCGCCGAGAATCGGTATGAATAATTCCTTCTTTACTAAAATCGCCAATATCCCATAAGCACCGCCTAGAGCGAGCGAACCGGTATCACCCATGAATACTTGGGCAGGGTAACTATTAAACCATAAGAAGCCTAATCCCGCTCCGACCATCGCAGCAACAAAGATTGTTAACTCTCCTGCACCGGGAATAAATATAATACTTAAATACTTTGAGTAGATTGCATTACCGGTTACATAGCAAATCAAACCCATTGCCAGCATCACGATTGTGAATAATCCTATAGCTAATCCATCCAATCCATCTGTCAGATTTACCGCATTAGATGTTGCAGCGACAATGAAAATTGCAACAGGTATATATAGAATACCAAAATCTAAATTCATGTTTTTCAAAAACGGCATCGTTGTCGCAGTATTGTGCCCGCCAAAATCACCGGAAAAATATACAGTCAAACCGACAGCCAAGCCTACAATAAATTGTCCAAGAAGTTTGTATCTGCCAATCAATCCATTAGGTAATTTTTTAATGACTTTAAGATAATCATCCAACAAACCAACCATAGAAAGAGCGAATGTTCCTACACAAAGAATAATAACCGATTCATTTTTTAAGTTTGCCCAAAGCAGTACAGGAATCAGCGCACCTAACACAACAATAATTCCACCCATAGTAGGTGTTCCTGCTTTTGACCAATGATTCTTAGGTCCGTCAATTTTCTTTGCTTCGCCAATTTGCTTCTTCTGTAAGAATCTAATTATTTTAGGTCCTAAGTAAAAGCAAAAGAACAAAGAAGTAATTGCCGCTAAAGCTGCACGGAAAGTAATATAGCGAAACAACCCAAATCCGGGCGGATGAAACTGTTTTTCAAGATATTCGAAAAGGCTGAACAACATTAGGACTGTTTCTCCAAAATAGCTGCAACAAATTCTTCCATCCTCATGCTTCGCGAACCTTTGACCAATACTACCGAATGTGAAAAATCAGATTCAGCTATATTTTGTCTCATCATTTCTCTGTCCTGTGCGTGCCAAACGGGGACATAATATTTTTTCAATTCTTTAAATAATTCATACATCTCATCACCGATAGTAAGAACGCGTATGTCAGGAATCTTCATCAACGCAACCGCCAATGACTTATGTAGTTTGGAAGATGTAGAACCAAGTTCTCTCATATCACCAAGCACGAGCCATCTATTCTTATAAGCTTTTATATTTCTAAGGACATCAAATGCACTCAACATTGATTCAGGATTTGCATTATACGTGTCATCGAGTAGTAAACCCTTATGAAATTCAGTCGGCTCAAGTCTCTGTTTAGGATTTTGTAATACTTTTACTCCGGCGATAATATCATGCTTACTTAAGCCTTCACTTAGTGCTATCGCTGAAGCACATATAATATTCTGCGCATTATTTTTTCCATATATCGGCGTTGTCACTTCAATATGTTTATCAAATCCTTCGAGGACAATCTTTGGGAATCCCCACTTATCGTATCCCTTAATTTTTCCATGAACATCTGAGGATTTTTTTGTGCCGTAGGAAACAGCAGAGTCATATTCTTTGCAGAGGGATTTCAAGAACTTATCATCCGCATTGACAAAAACTTTTCCACCATTCTTTGATGTATAGTCAAGCAATACTGACTTCTCTTTAAGAATACCCTTTTGAGTACCAAAAAACTCCAAGTGTGACGAACCGATATTTGTTACTACACCAATATGAGGCCTTGCAATACCTGAAAGATATGCGATTTCGCCCGGATGGTTCGTTCCCATTTCGATTACTAAATATTTATTCTCGTTTGAGGCAGAGAATATTGTAAGCGGAACACCGATGTGATTATTGTAATTCTTAGTAGTAGCGTGTGTATTATATCTCTGTGAAAATATACTGTAAATAATTTCTTTAGTAGTTGTCTTTCCGTTTGAACCGGTAATGGCAATAACCCTACCATTAAATTTACCGCGCCATAACGAGGCCAACTCACCCAATGCTTTTGTAGTGTTAGGAACACAAATGCACGGGGTTTTACCTAAGTTCAACTTACCAATACCTTCTTTGGAAACTACTACAACGCTCGCGCCTTTGGTGATTGCTTCTTTTACAAAGTTATGTCCGTCAAAATTTTCGCCTTCAATCGCGGCATAAAGACTGCCTTTTGTAATCGTTCTTGTATCAATAGATATATTAGTAATCTGAATGTTCTCAGGAACATTGAAAAGTTCAACTGACTTTAGTGATGAAATATCTTTATAGTTAAGAGTAATTTGATTCATCAGATAACCACATTCTCTCTTAAATGAGACAAAGCTTCCTCTTTATCGGAGAAATGAGTTTTCTCGTTTCCGATAATTTGATAATCCTCATGTCCCTTGCCTGCAATAAGGATAACTGCATTAGCGGGAGATGAAGTAACTGCTTCTGCAATTGCTTCTCTACGGTTTACAATTATTTTAAAATTACTATTTTCAATTCCTTTAACAATTTCTGAGATGATTTGTTCAGCATCTTCATTGCGTGGATTATCGCTTGTAACTATAACTTCACTGCTCAACTCAGATGCAATTTTCCCCATCATTGGCCGCTTCGATTTATCGCGATTTCCACCGCAACCAAAGACAGTTATGATTGGTCTAGTATCTTTTACTATTTCTTTAATATTGTTCAAAGTCTTTTCAAGACTATCCGGAGTATGTGCATAATCAACGATTACAGATTTCTCATTCTCAGTATACATTTCAAATCTGCCCGGAGTCTGTCGAGTTACTTTCAAAGCTTCAATAATAACCATAGGGTCAATTCCTTCAAGCAGACACGCTGCAAATGCCGCAGTAATATTAGATGCATTAAAAGCACCAGATAGACTTACTTGGATGGAATAAAATTCTTCATTATGCCTGATTGAGAACTCGGAACCTGACAACTCACATCTTAAATTTTCTATTCTAAAATCAGCATCTTCAGATGTACCGTAAGTATATACTTTAGCTTTCGTATCTTTTACAATTTCATTCCAATTAGAATCATCTATATTTACAATCGCTGAGGATGTTTCTTTAAGATTATCGAAAAGTTTCTTTTTAGCATCACGGTAGTTTTCGATTGTCCCGTGAAAATCCAAATGGTCAATAGTCAAGTTTGTAAAAATTGCAGTCTTATAGTTCAGTCCATAAACTCTGTCTAACGCAAGTGAATGGGAAGAAACCTCCATCACTGCATGCGAGCAATCCTTTCTAACCATATCATAAAGCAGTTCACATAAATCATTTGATTCCGGAGTAGTTAACTTCGACGGAATAACTTCTTCATCTATATAATTAGCGATAGTACCCATCAATCCGGTTTTGTGATTTGCAAACCTGAGGATGTGCTGAATAAGCCACGCGGTTGTGGTCTTTCCGTTTGTTCCGGTAATTCCAATTAAAGCTAAACGGTTTGATGGTTCTTTATAAAAAGAATGCGAGAGTTCAGCCAATGCAATTCTTGAATTTACTACTAATATTTTCGTAACATTTCTATGCAAAAATATTTCTTCAGGGAAACAGTTTTTATCAAGAACGACTACAGTTGCACCCTTTGAAATAGCATCTAAAACAAAATCATGTCCATCAGAGGCCAACCCTTTTATGGCAACAAATACACATCCTTTTGTGATTGCTCTTGAATCACAGCAAATTGTCGAGATGTCTTTTCTTTCTACTTCTCCGGCAACTTGAATAGCATGAACACTATTAATGAGTTTTGTTAATTCCATATAGTTATATCTTCGCCAAATCAATAATGTTTTTGGCATGGAAAGTAATTCTTTCACCTGCACGAAACTTAGTCCCCGGAGCAATGCTCTGAGACTTAACTTTGCCATGTCCAATAAATCTATAATCAAGATTTAATTTTTCTGCAACTAAAATTGCATCGCGGATTGAAAGACCCGAAAAATCAGGGGTCACGCCTTTTGATATTTTAATATCATTAACGCTTCTTCCGGAAACACTTGTTGCCGAAATTGTATTTTCATTACCTGAAGAATTTTCAGAAGCAATATTAACTTTTTCCTTCTGCTCTCCGGAACCAGGTTTATGCTGTGTGTTTAGTGCATCATCAGACTCGATAATTTTTTCGGCAATTCTCTTAAAAACAGGAGAAGCTACTTCGCGGCCGAACATTCCATGCTTAGGAGAATGCACCACAACTAAGCAAATATAAGTTGGCTTCTCAGCAGGGAAAAATCCAATGAAAGAAGCATTATAATTTTTATCAGCATCTTTATCAGAAACTCTGGAAGTTCCGGTTTTTCCTCCGATACTAATACCGTTCATCTTTACTAAGTCGCCTGTTCCGTGCTCAACAACGCGTACACAGAGTTTTCTCATTCTCTCTGATGTTTTCTCTGAAATAACTTTGCGGATAGCAACAGGAGTATTTTCTTTAACTACAGAATTACTTGAATTTATAATTCTTTTAACTATGTGCGGCTGAAAAAGTGTTCCGCCATTTATAATAGCTGAATAAGCCGAGATAAGCTGAAGCGGAGTTACCGATATGCCGTATCCATAAGCCAAGGTTGCTCTTTTTGCTCCATCCCAATCAGCAGGTTTTGAAAGCAGTCCCGCAGCCTCTGCAGGAAGTTCTACCTGTGTTGTATTTCCAAAACCTAAAGCGCGAATGTGCTTATATAAGTCCTCATCATTAATTCTGGAGCGGAGTTTAACCATGCCTATATTGCTTGAGTTTGCAAAAACATCTTCAACTGTAAGAGACTGAAATTTATGTGAATCATGAACATTGATAGCGGCGGTTTTATATGTTCCGCCTTCAACATTAATTAATTCACTTTCCTGTGCTAAGTTTTTTTCAAGGATTGCAGAGAGAGTTATCGCTTTGAATGTTGACCCCGGATTATACATGTCCGAAACAGCATGGTTTCTTCTTTCGGCATCGGAAAAGGAACCATAATTATTAGGGTTGAAGTCCTGAACATTCGCCAAGGCAAGTATTTCACCTGTTTGAGGATTCATCACAATACCTGTAGCATAATCTGCTTCAGTTTCTTTCATCGAGCGTTCAAGTTCTTCTTCAACTGCCTGTTGAATATCTTTGTCGATTGTCAGAACTATACTGTTGCCGGCAACCGCAGGAAAGGTTTGGTCCTCTACAGCGGCTATCATATTACCTGCAGGGTCTTTCCAGATTGAGCGTGTTCCTTGCTTGCCTTGCAGCAGACTATCAAATTCTCTTTCAACACCGTCAATTCCGCGGAAAGTTTTCTTATCTGAAAAACCAAGCACATGAGATGCAATTTTTTCAAAAGGATAAACTCTCATGGGCTCTTCTTCACAGCTTAGTCCATCATATTTAATGCTTTTAAGATTGAAGGCTGTATCACCGGTTGTCTTTTCTAGTAGGGACCGGCCATTGCTTCCTAAAATAATTCCCTTATAATATTCTGCAGGCTTTTGTGTAACCTTTGAAAATGCATTCGCGATTTTATCAAGTGTCTTAAATTTTTGAACTAATTTTCCGGAGACATAAAATGAAGTGTATGGTTTTGAATAAGCAAGCGTCCGCATATCGGAGTCATAAATCATTCCTCGGTCTGCAGAGATAAGTTCCACACCAATCTGCTGTCTGCCTGCTTGAAACAATAACTCGCTATGTTCAACAATCTGGATTTTGTAAAGCCTTACTATTAACAGGGAAATGAGCAGGACTGCAAATCCGGTATAAATCAAAAAACGGTCGTTGGTCATTTAATTTTTTCCCCCACCCATCGCAACATTATTAAGTTTAGTTCTGGAGACCGCTATCTTCCCTATGATTGTGTTATCATTGATTAGTCCTAATTTTTCGGAAGCTAAAGCAGAGATTCTTGATTCTTCCATGAGAGGCTGCATGTTTGCTTCAAAATCGGTGTGCGATTTACCAAGGGCAATAAGTTCTTCTGACAATTTAATTTTTTGCGTCTGAAAATGTTCGACAGAAATCTTCATCCCGACATATCCGATTGCAAAAACAAAAAGCGTAAAAACTAAAAAGGCTACGAGAGCCCTATTTGACCTCTGGAGTTTCATTAAACTCTCTCTGCAATTCTAAGTTTTGCGCTGCGCGCTCTTTTGTTAGAACTGATTTCTGCATCTGATGCGGCAACATGTCTTCTGGTTAGCACTTTCAAAGTACGCACTTTATCGCAGACACAAATAGGTAAACCGGGAGGGCAGATACATTCTTTCTCCTGATACCTAAATACTTCTTTAACTATCCTGTCTTCCAAAGAATGATAGGATATAACGCCTATTCTGCCGCCTGGCATTAGCGTTGATATTGCTTTTTCTAAAAACATTTCTAAATTATGTAACTCTTCATTAACTGCTATTCGTAGTGCTTGGAAAATTCTTTGCGCCGTTTTGGTTTGATACGGGATAGGAGCAATCTGGCGAATGATTTGCATTAAATCCTCTGTCGACTTAAATTCTGCTTCACTTCTTTTCTCAATGATTTTCCTTGCGATTTTCCTTGATGCCTTCTCTTCACCATACTTGAAAAATATCTCTACCAGATACTCTTCAGATTCCTGATTTAAAATATCTTTTGCCGTCTTCTCTAACGATTTATCCATCCGCATATCTATCGGTGCGTCTGCTCGAAATGTGAATCCGGCACTCGGTTCGTCTAACTGATAAGACGAAACTCCTAAGTCTGCAATGATACCGTCAAAACCGGCAACACCCTCTATTTTTGCAATAGCATCTATGCGGACAAAATTATATTTATAAATCCTGACTCTATTATCGTTTTGAAATTGTTCTTTGCAATAATCAAAAGCGTAGTCATCAACATCGGTTGCAATGTAAATTGCATCTTCCCCAAGGTCTTTCAAAAATGAACGGGCGTGTCCTCCAAATCCAAGAGTGCCGTCAAAGTAAACTCCCGACTTCTTCTGCAGCACTGCAGTCCGCAACTCCTCCAAAAGAACCGGTTCATGAAAATTTGTTAATAAATCCATGGTAAATGTTCCGCAGCGATAGGGTCGATTTTATCTCTATCTTCAGGCACCACAGATTTTTTCATGTCCGGATTCCATATTTCGATAATCTTACCAGTTCCTGCGATAACTACATCTGTCGCAATTTGTGCATACTGTTTAAGCGTTGGAGGGATAAGGATTCTGCCCTGACTATCCATTTCATCTTCATGGGCATTATTTGTATAATAGCGCACCAAGGCTAAAAGCTTTGGATCTGAAAGATTCAACTTCGACAAGTTTTCTTCCAACTTCATCCAGACATCTTTTGGATAGACTTCTATACACCTATCCCGTCCCGGAAGCATGATCAGAGTGTCCTCTGCTGCTTCTGAGATAGCCTTTTTTAGCTTAGACGGGATGGTTACCCGACCTTTTGAGTCTATTGAATGATAATATGAACCTTTGAGCAACACTATTCTCCATTATTAGGGCAAACCTACCACA
>CAIWTC010000629.1 GCA_903915485.1 uncultured Ignavibacteriales bacterium
CTCATCATCTGCCGGGAAAGCAAAATGAATTTCTTATTTCTTAATGTCATAAAGGCAAGATGCAAACGGGAGATGAAATATGCAAGTTAATATTCTGGTACTAATAGTATCAGAGTTTTGCAGGAGTTTATTATCGAAGCAGAGCGGCAACTTCAATATTGATGATTTTTTCGTCGGAGATTTTACTTACAACTGATACTTTGCTGAATAAATCATCTTTGGATTTGTAGTTCTTTAGATAATAAAATTCACAAATATTTCTGTTCTTGATTGCCCAGTTTAATATGATTTTCATTTTCTCAAGGTCTTCTTTCTCAGGTTGGAGTGTCGTCTGCACTATCCCCGAATAGTATTCCTCTATTACTTCTTCAAATGAGTTCCGGTCATCCATTGCGTAGTTTTTAATAAAAACTTTTCCGCTCATCAACAATAAATAATCAACCGAGTGACTCCCTGATTTAACAACCAGCAGCACATTTGCATTGTTAACGGGTTCTGCTAACAAGGAAGATTTATGAACTTGTTTTAATACTAAATCAACAAGCATTTTTACTTCGGCTGCTTTTTCAAATTTTAAGTTATCGGAATATCTTTTCATTAGTTTCAACAGTCTGTCAAGGGCTGTTTGAGTTTTCCCAAATAGAAAATCATATATTGCTTGCAGTTCCCGATTGTAAAGTTCCTCGTCCTGATTTTCGCAGGGGATGCAGCAGCGGTCAATTTCTGCAAGGAAGCAACGGGTTTTCTTCGATAGTTCTTTAAGTGTACATTCACGGGTGTGGAATGTTCTCTGAATTAAATCAAATGTTTCCTGTGCCTTGGGCCTGTTTAAGTATAGCCCGAAATAATCATTCCCGTCATAAAGTAATTTGTTTGTAACTGAAAGTGCCGGGAAAGGTTCGGACTTTGATATTTGCAGAAAGTATGATGAAGTATATCGTTTCAGTTGAACATTGGACTTTGGCGAAAATACTTTTATCATTTCGGCTTCAAGCAACAGGGCAGTTAGTTCGCTGTTGGTTTTATATAACTGAAGTTTCTCTGCCTTATCGAGTATCTTTCGACTTTTCTTAGGAGCGGAATTTGAAAAGTGTGATTGAAGTCTTTGCCGCAAGGATTTTGCTTTTCCAATATACATCACTTTACCCTTGGCATCTATGAAAATGTAAACTCCGGAAGCTTCCGGCACTTCGTGAAAAGAAGAAGTTACTTTTTCATTCACATTAAGTTTTTGCAGACTCTTCAAAGGAGTGGACTGAAAAATAAATAGGTGGTTGACGGTTTTAACTTTAAATTTCTCTAACTCTTCAAGTTGTCTTTGAAAAACTTTAAGAGTTACCTCGGCATCATCAAGTGCGCGGTGAGCTTGTTCGACTTTTATCCGAAGGTGGTATGCAACTTTACCAAGAGATTTCGAAGGTAACTCAGGATAAAGCCTTCTTGATATTTTAAGCGTGCAAATTTGGATGCGTTGAAAATCTGTTATCCCTGCTCTGAAAAATTCGGATTGTAGAAATTGATAGTCAAAATTTAAGTTATGCCCCAGCAGAACAGAATTTTCAAGATGGGCATAAATTTCCTGAGCAGCATCTTCAAATGATGGAGCATCTGCCACATCGTCATCGGTAATTCCTGTCAATGAAGTTATCTCATAAGGGATGCTTATTCCGGGATTAATGAAAGAATGGTACCGGTTTAGTACCTCATTACCGCAAAAGGTAATTATCCCGATTTCAATGATGCGGTTTGTCCTGGCGCTTATACCTGTTGTTTCGACATCCACAACGCTGAAAAGTGCTTTATTCAAGCTCCAATTAAGGAAATTTTCGAAGGTACTCATCTAATTTGGGTCGATTTAGTGCCGGCAACACCGAATATCAGCATATATAACCGTTCATAATTTTGGATATAATATAATTTATTTATTATGTAAGTTAAGATATTAATTGATAGAATTTCCAAGTGAAAATAGAAAAACGGAGCATTCCATGAAAATATATATTATTGCATTTGCTCTCCTGCTAGGGTTTGGTTCTGCGTATGCGCAGAAAACTTTAACTGCAGATGATGCAATTAAGATAGCGTTAAATTCTAATGAAAGTATTCTGAAAGCTAATGAGAATCTTAAATCGACAGCGATAGGCCTTCGTTTAGCTGATGGTGCGCTATATCCAACGGTCTCAGCCTCTGCGGGATGGCAGTGGTCTAAGACTCAGTTCTCTGCAGGTTATCCTACCGCCGGTTTACCGTCTGCTACAATTGACAGCAGAAATTACTCCGCATCAGTTAATTCTGATTGGATAGTGTTTGACGGGATGGCTAATTATTCAACGATTAAGAAAAACACAAATCAATTTGAGTCAGCAAAACTGCTCCTCTCTAAATTGAAACAAGATGTAGCCTTCCAAACATTAAGTATGTTTTACGATGTTTTGAATGCACAGAAGCTTGTTGCTGTAAAAGAGGAAGATGTTAATTGGAACAAAAAGAACTTCGAGATTGTTCAGGAGAGAAACAAGCTTGGTGCGGTTACATTGTCTGATGTTTATTCGCAGCAGGTAAAAGTCGGCAATGCTGAACTTGAACTACTAAAGGCTAAGAATAGTTATGAGACTTTGAAGGGCGGTTTTCTGTATTATCTTGGAATAGATGTATTGGAGAACTATTCACTTATTGAACCTAAAGAAACTGCAATTGAAAACTCTACTGAGAATACCGCAGTGAATGATTTTGAGCAGATATCTGCTTTAGTACTTTCAGCACTTAAAAATAGAGATGATTATCAAAGCGCAAAGATTGACATTGTTTCGTCTGGTAACGATATTGAAATTGCAAAGGCAAAGTATCTTCCTTCAATAAGAAACAACGCAGGTTTTGGAACTGCTGCCGGGTCATTGTCAAACATTTTCAAGCAGAGGGAGTATTCATTTGGCCTTTCTTTAAGCGTTCCGATATTCACAGGCGGAGCACTCGACAATCAAGTTGAGTTGGCTCAGATACGAACAAAAATATCTCAGTTGGCGCTTGATAACTTAACCCGTTCTATTAAAAGAGAAATCCAAAGAAATTATCTTGACCTTCAGTCTGCTTACAAAAGAGTATTGGTGAGTAAAGAAAATGTCAAAGCAGCAGAAGAGAGTAGACGGATTCAACAGGAAAAGTATTCCTTGGGAGCGTCTATGCTTCTTGATGTGCTGATTGCAAATTCAGAATATTCGAATGCAGTCATCAGCAATATTAACGCGCTTTACGAATACAGAAAATTGAAAGATGAATCTCAGTACTTACTGGGAAAATTAGATTATAAAAGATTTGAAAATTAAAGGAGACTATTAGTCATGGCGAATGAAGTTAAGAAAAAGAAATCACGCAAAAAACTATATATCTTTGGCGGGCTAGGATTAGTCGTAGTTGCAATTGTTTTAATGGCAATCCTGCAAGGAAGCAAAGATGAAATAACCGTTGTGCAAACGGAAAAAGTAATCAAAAGAACTATCACACAAACTGTTACTGCAACAGGAAAGATTGACCCTGAATTTAAGGTTGCAATTACTCCTGAAGTAACCGGTGAAATTGTTGCGCTTCCTGTTAAAGAAGGTGACAAAGTTAAAAAGGGTGATGTGTTAATTAAAATTAAAGCAGATACTTATGCTGCAGCACTTCAAAGTTCACAGGCAAATTTGAATTCAGCAAAGTCAACCCGTAATCAAAGAAAAGCAGAGTTAGACAGAATAACACTTGAGTATAACCGTGTTAAAGAACTTCAGGCAAAGAAACTTGCCAGTGATGCTGATTTGGAAATGGCGAAGAGTTCTTTCCTTGGAGCAAAAGCGATGCTTGAATCAGCAGAGTCATTTGTTCAGCAGAACGATGCAGCAGTTAAGCAGTCAGTCGAACAACTAAACAAAACTACAATCACTTCTCCATTAGATGGCGTAGTTACTGCTTTGAATGTTAGACTGGGTGAAAGAGTTCTCGGAAGCGGATTCAGTCAGGGAACAAATATTATGACGGTTGCTAATCTAAATGATATTATCTCTATTGTTGATGTTGATGAGAATGATATTGTGCTTATTAAGAAAGGCGATACTACCAAAATATCCGTTGATGCTTTCGGTGACAGAAAATTTGTCGGCATTGTAACTGAAATTGGTAACAGTGCAAAATCAGCAGGACAGGGAACTCAGGACCAGGTAATAAATTTTGAAGTTAAGATTAAATTCCTTTCCCCTGATGCAAGTCTTCGCCCTGGAATGTCATGCAACGCATCAATTGAAACAGCTACTAAATTTGATGTCATCGCTGTCCCCATTCCTTCCGTGACAGCAAGGATAGAGATGAAAACAGAAACTGAAAACAAAGATGCGGCAACACAGCAGAAGCAAACTGTAGTTAAGAAAAAAGATAAACCTGACGAAATAGTTTTCTTAGTAGAAGGTAATAAATCAAAATCTATTAAAGTTAAATCAGGTCTTTCGGATGATAACTATGTTGAAATAGTTTCAGGCTTGAAAGAAGGCGATGAAGTGATCTCAGGAAGTTACAATGCGATATCAAGACTTTTACATGATGGTTCAATAATCAGAGTCGATAATAATAAATCACCAAAAATGGATAAGAAATGATTGCGGGTAAGCAATGACTGAAAATATAATTAATATAGAACACATCGCTAAAGTTTATACTATCGGCGATGTTAAAGTCCACGCATTGAGTGATGTTTCGTTGAGGATTGATAAGAACGAGTATGTTGCAATCATGGGCCCTTCAGGTTCAGGAAAATCGACGCTGATGAATATGCTCGGATGTTTGGATACTCCTTCTTCCGGTGTATACGATTTCAAAGCACGCAATGTTAGTTTAATGACTGATAATGATTTAGCAGCGATTCGAAATAAAGAAATCGGATTCGTGTTCCAAACCTTTAACTTGCTTTCAAGAAGTGATGCTCTGCATAATGTTGAGCTTCCGTTGATTTATGCGGGTATCGGTTCTTCAGAAAGAAAAGAAAGAGCAAAGCAAGCATTGATTTCGGTGGGACTTGAAGATAGAATTCATCATAAACCTAATGAACTATCAGGCGGACAACGGCAGAGAGTTGCAATTGCAAGAGCATTAGTTACTAATCCTGCAATTATTTTAGCTGATGAACCTACCGGAAACCTGGATTCCAAAACCGGTGAAGAAATTATGCTCCTGTTTCATGAAATCCATAAAAAAGGTAATACGGTTATTCTTGTTACTCATGAAGAATACATCGCAAAACATGCAGCGCGAATAGTAAGATTAAAGGATGGACTTATCGAGAAGGATGAACTTGTTCCTAACAGATATATCCCGAATATTACTGCAGCAGTTTCTGAAAATCAAACGGATTAATCGGCATTAATATGGTAAGAAATATTAACTTATTTTTGTTCGAAATGAAGGAAGGTTTCTTTATTGCCCTGCAATCTATAAGGGCAAATAAGGCTCGCTCCTTTCTGACTATGCTGGGAATTGTTATCGGAATTTCCTCTGTTGTTTCGATGAGCACTGCTATCAAAGGTATAGATAATTCTTTTCAGAAAGGCATCAGTTCTTTGGGAACCGATGTTCTTTATCTGGATAAGTGGGCGTGGTTTTCCAATGTAGAGTTTTGGAAACTCCGCAACCGCAAGAAAATAACCATGGAGCAATACGAAAAATTCAAGTCACTGGCCGTGCTGCCTTTAGCGGTTGCACCTGTTACTAATTCGCGGCAGACGGTTAAATTCGAGAATAGTTCTGTGGAAAATATTTTCTTGAATGGTTCTAATTCAGACTATGTTAAGACTACAAATTTTACTTTTGATATGGGACGATTCTATAACGATATTGAAAGCAAAGCCTCACGCGAAGTTGCTGTTATCGGAAGTGAAATATCCAAAAAACTTTTCCCCCGCGGAGATGCATTGGATAAGACTATTAAAATCGGCGGAATTAGTTATCGAATCGTTGGTGTACTTTCAGAGCAAGGAAGTTTTATTCTTGGAAGTTTCAATCCCGATAATCAGGTGTTTATACCGATAGGAACTATCTTTAAACATTTTGCGGGTGATATGTTTAGTACAATTACAATCAACATCCGTGCGCAGAGTCCTGCACTGGTTCAGGAAACAAAAATTGAAGCAGAAGGTGTGATGAGAAAAGTCCGTGGACTTTCTGCTGAAGAAGAGAATGATTTTTCTATTAATCAGCAAGAAGGATTAATGGACAACTACAATAAGGTGGTTGGCGTTATTCAGATTGCGGGATTATTCATCACGGGTTTAAGTTTGTTTGTTGGTGCTATTGGTATTATGAATATTATGTTTGTATCCGTTAAGGAAAGAACTAAGGAAATCGGCGTGAGAAAAGCTATCGGAGCAAAGCGCAGAGCAATTCTTGGACAGTTCTTAATGGAGTCTGCAACAATTTGTCTAATGGGTGGATTGGTTGGTTTAGTTATAGCAGTACTGCTGAGTTTAGTTATAAACCGCTTTATGCCGACATCGATTCAGGTGAGTGCAGTGTTTACCGCAATCGGAATATCGCTGCTAACCGGTGTGCTTGCGGGACTTGCGCCTGCATACACTGCAGCAAAAATGGATCCTGTTGATGCTTTGAGGTACGAATAATGTTAATGAATTTAGAAATTATGTCTGTCGGACTTCAGTCCGTAAAAACAAATAAGCTTAGGGCTTCGCTTACAATAATTGGTGTGGTCGTCGGAATATTTTCGATTATAGTAATCATGACAATCATTACTATGCTTCAAAATAGTATTGAAAGCGGATTTTCCCAATTGAATAAAAATACTTTCCAGATTCAAAAATGGGAAGCAATGCAAATGGGGCCCGGTCATCATTTCCGTGATAGAAACCGTAAGGATATAACTATTGAAGATTTTTATCGTTTGAATGAATTACTTCATCAGGCATTATACCTTGGCGCAGAGCAGTGGCAGTTTGGTAAAGTTGTTAAGTACGGCAATAAAGAAACTAATCCGAATATACAGATTGCCGGTTTTACAACGGGTGCAATGAAAACAAATAATCAAAATGTTGAGTTCGGCAGAGATTTTATCGAGGCCGATATGCAGTACTCAAGAAATGTGTGTGTGCTTGGTGTTGACTTGGTTGAAAAACTTTTTGCTGGAATAGACCCGTTAGGGCAAAGCGTATTAGTTGATGGTATGCCTTTGCTCGTTATTGGAATATTGGAAAAGCAGCCTGCAGTTTTCGGGCAGAGTCAAAATAATTATGTGATTATGCCGATAACTTCTTTCCAGTCATTATACGGAAGGCGCAGTAGGAGTGTAAATATAACCGTGATGACAAACAGCAAGGCTGATTACAACACTACTATTGAATCCGCTATCGGTTATATGCGTGCAATACGCAAAGTGCCGCCGGGAGAAGAAAATGATTTCTCAATTTTCTCTAATGAGTCCTTGATTGGTCAG
>CAIWTC010000630.1 GCA_903915485.1 uncultured Ignavibacteriales bacterium
TCCAAAATCGAGTCAGACAAATTGGAGTTGGAGAACCAGCCTTTTGAAATTCGTTCATGCATTGAAGATACTTTAGATTTACTCGGCTCTAAAGCGTCCGAAAAAGGAATTGACTTAATTTATCTAATAAAAGAGCCAACCCCTGATTGGGTTTACGGAGACATCACCCGTGTCCGCCAAATTCTCACCAATTTGATTGGCAACTCAATCAAATTCACCGGCAAAGGTGAAGTATTAGTAACTGTTTCCGTTAAAAGTATAGTTGATAATAATTTTGAATTAGAATTTTCGGTTCGTGATTCAGGAATTGGAATTCCTGAGGATAAATTAAATAAGTTATTCCAACCATTCAGTCAAGTTGATTCATCCACCACTCGCCTTTATGGCGGTACAGGACTTGGACTTGTAATAAGCAAACGCCTCTCTGAAATGATGGGCGGAAAAATGTCAGTCACCAGTAAAGTCGGCGCAGGTTCAACCTTCTCATTTACTATTTCCGCACAATCCTCTCCTGTACCCGATGAAAAAACCACTGTCCGCACACTTACGGATCTTCGCGGCAAGCGCGCACTTATTGTTGATGATAATGCTACTAATAGAAAAATTCTAAAACTTGAAGTTGAAAATTGGGGTATGAAAGCAACCATTTTCGGACACCCAAACGAAGTTCTGGAGTACCTTCACAACAATCCTGATGCACAGCAGGACATTGCCATCCTGGATTATCAAATGCCTGATATGGATGGAATGACTTTAGCACGAAGAATAAGAGAAATCCCGGACATTGTTCAGTTCCCAATTGTAATTTTAACTTCACTCGGAAGAAAAGAGGATGCTGCTGTCCTCCAGGAATTAAACATTAAGAAATTCCTGAATAAGCCAATTAAGCAGTCACAATTATTTGATAGTTTGATGAATGTTCTTTCTGATTCGCCGCAGTTATTCAGAAAACCGGAAAAACATTATTCCGTCGATGTTCAACTTGGCGAACGCAATCCTTTACGCCTGTTGCTTGGAGAAGACAATGCAGTTAATCAGCGTGTCGCAATAAGGATGCTGGAACGCTTAGGCTATAGAGCAGATGTTGCTGCTAATGGATATGAAGTTATTGAAGCCATGAATGTAATTCATTATGACTTAATTTTCATGGATGTTCACATGCCTGAGATGGATGGTCTTGAGGCCTCCCGTGCCCTTAATGATTTATATTCTGCAGGAGATCGCCCCACCATTATAGCTATGACTGCTAACGCAATGCAAGGCGATAGAGAAATTTGTCTTGCCGCAGGTATGGATGACTATATATCTAAACCTGTCCGCATTGAAGATCTTTATTCTATTTTAGATAAATGGGGAAATCATATCAGGGCATCACGAGGCAATATTATTCAGCAGATGCAAAATAAAAAATCGGATTATAAAATTCTCGATGAATCTAAAATATCTTTCCTTAAGGATTTACAAACCGAGGATGACATTGTCTTTTTCATTGAGTTAATTGATTTATTCCTGTCTGAAACACCCAAGATGATGGAGAATTTTAAAACCGCATTAGCTAAAAATGATGCTAAAGAACTTTCCTTTCTTGCGCATAAACTAAAAGGAAGCAGCCTCACACTAGGCATTGAAGCGATTTCAAACGCTTCTGCTTTACTCGAAAATGAAACTAGAGATGGACTGACTGCTAATGCTCACACATTAGTACATAGCATTATAAAAATTTATGAAACTTCCATCGCTGATATGCATACCCTGCGTAAAAAATATAGCAAAGTAATAGTGTAGAGAAAATATTTATACTCGGCGAAGTATAAATCCCCTTTTGAACAACTGTTTACTTGGACAACGGCTGCTCAACCACGCTAAGTCCTGTGAAGTTCTCCAATACCTGCTTCCCCGCTCCGCCTGAGGCCAGCACATCAAACATAACCCCGTAATAATCGTCCTGTTTACATACTGCTAATACACTACTTTGGTCTTTTACTTCCGCAATTATATCTGCATTTGTTTTGGAATAAGAAATAGCAATATCAAAATAAAACTGTGCAGATTCATCCACATCATTTAGTAGGACGCACTCTTTTTTCCTTTCAAGCGGATACCAACCAGGAGGCAAATCAGAAAGTACAATCTCACAATCGTTTGTCATGTTTGAAAAGAAGCACAAAGCACTCTCTTTTCGCTGAGGAATAAATTCAAGCATCAACTCAACCCCGCTTGAAATCCCCAACACTGGCTTCTTCATGAGTCGAAGCATAGAATACAAATTCATGATATGAAATTTTTTTATCACGCCCGGGACATCATCTGACGGTGGAAATATAATACTTTCTGCTCGACAGATTATAGATTCGTTCATTGTGGCGGAGGCCTCTTTTCCTGCCTCACTCAAAACCGCCGCTAAAGCTTCAGCATAACTTTTATTGTAATTTATTATTGCTATCATTAAATATTTATCACTTATCCCTTTTATCAAATTTATTCATGACATCAATAACATAATTAATATCATCTTCGGTATGACCGTAAGAAATCGGAAGACTTAAAACGGTACTATGTATTTCTTCTGAGATGGGGAAATTATCATTATCAAAAACACCTGACATCGCCTTTTGTTTATGCGGCGGAATAGGATAATGAATTTCAGTTTTAATTCCATTCTTCAATAGATATTGCCTCAACTCGTCGCGCTTTTTATGTCTAACAGCAAAAATATGGAATACATCATAAAAGTTGTCGCTTATAATAGGAAGGATAAATCTGTCGCTAAGCTGATTCAAATACATCGATGCAAGTTTTCTCTTATGCGCGTTAAGCAAATTAAGTGATTCCAATTTCACACTAAGCAACGCTGCTTGAAGTTCATCTAATCTGGAATTATAGCCTACAATTTCATTTTGATATTTGATATCAGAACCATAATTCCTCAACCTTCTTATTGTAACTGCTAAATCATCATCTTCGGCTGTAACTGCACCGGCATCACCGATAGCCCCTAGATTCTTCGTTGGATAAAAACTGAATGCGCCGAACTCGCCAAATGTGCCTGTAAGTTTTTTCCCGTACATAGCACCATGAGACTGAGCACAATCTTCAATTAACTTTAGTCCATACTTATGCTTAATCTCTAATATGGGTTGCATGTCGCACGCCTTGCCGTATAGATGTACAATCATGATGGCTTTTGTACGCGATGTGATTGCTTCTTCTATTTTCGAAGGGTCGATATTATAGGTCTTGATATCAGGTTCTACAAGAACAGGTTTCAACCCGCAATGTATAATTGAAAGGATAGTTGCGATGTAAGTATTGGAGGGGACTATTACTTCATCTCCGCTTGCAAAGTTAAAAGCACGCAAAGAAAGTATAAGAGCATCCAGTCCTGATGCAACGCCGATGCAGTTTCTGGCACCTATAAATTCAGCAAACTTTGACTCGAATGCCTTGACTTCCCCGCCTAAGATGTACCAACCTTTTTCGGCAACCCGGCCAAAAGCATCCTTAAGTCTTTCGAGATATGGTGCATTTACCGCAGCCAAACTTTCATACTCAACTGTCTTTAACAAATAATATTCCTTAATAATTCAATATCTAAAATCCTAAATTTCTCACTAATATGAAAAGGAAAAATTAATTTGCATTTTTACTTATCCAACCCAATAGGGGGAGATAGTTACTTTCTAAGCCGATTTCAAATTCATACCTCTTAATTTGCCATACTTGAATATATTCTTCCCCCTCTTCTTTCATCAAAAACTCTTATATTTATTTTTGATTTTAATTTAATTCATTAATTCAGGTTACTATCTATATGCGCGGAATAATTCCTCAAAAGATAAAAGGGTTCAGAGATATTTCTCCCCAACTCAATCAACTTCGGTGGCACATCATTGAAAAAGCTAAAGAAGTTTATACTAAGTATGGCTTTGAGCATTGGGATACTCCTGCATTGGAATACACCGAGGCGTTAGGCAAATACATGCCCGATGCCGATACAGTCGAAGAAGGAGTTTATTCATTCCGTAACCCTGAAAGTGAAGCGATTGTTGATGTAAAGGGAAACCGCATCTCGGATGATGAAGGTAATTTCATTATGGAAAATATGTTCCTTTCAATGCGTTACGATTTAACTGCTCCTCTCTCAAGACTTTATGCAGAAAAACTCTGGCACCCTACGCTATTGAATCAGGCATCAACCTTTAAGCCGCAATTGTTCCGTAGATTTCAATTCGGTCCCGTTTTCCGTTATGAAACAAAGCTAGACCCGGGCAGATTCCGCGAATTTTGGCAACTTGATTTCGATACTGTAGGAACAAACGATATTTCATCGGATACAGAGATTTGTATGATACTAAGTGAGGCATTAGAGGCAATCGGTCTCGAGCGCAATTCATACAGAATCAAAGTAAACAACCGTAAAATTCTTAACGGACTATTAGAGAGCATCATTTCATCTTCAAATATTTCACCGGCATCAGTACTCCGAATTATTGATAAACAGGATAAAATAGGTGTCGAAGGAGTAAAGCATGAACTAGGCAGCGGTAGAAAAGATGCTTCAGGTGCTTTCATCGACGGACTAGGCTTAGAGAATTCTTCAATTGAAAAATTGCTTGATTTCTTATCTATTAACGGCGCCCTGCTAAACCGCAAAGAACTGCTTTCAAAACTATCTAATGGTTATGAAAACAATGCTGTCTTCGCAGAAGGATTAAGCGAACTATCAAGTATCGATAATTTATTAACTGAACTTAACTTTGCAGAAGACAGAGTTGTCTTTGACCCTTCCTTAGTCAGAGGAATGGCATACTATACAGGACCAATCTTTGAAGTTGAATCGCTCACCAAATATACCGATGCCAAAGGCAATGTCCGCGGCATGGGTTCCATTAGCGGCGGCGGAAGATACGACGGACTAGTCAAAAAACTTTTAGGGTTAGAAGTCCCCGCAACAGGAGCATCAA
>CAIWTC010000631.1 GCA_903915485.1 uncultured Ignavibacteriales bacterium
ATAAGCACGGGTAGCAGAAATTGAGAGTGTAAATTTATCACCCACTTTTAAAGCTCTTGCGCTTCCACCATTATTGTCAGCTGTTTTGAATGTTCTCCAGGCGACTGTTTGCTTGTTCCCGGTATTAGCCCACATACCCATTTGGGTAGCAGATTGATTCCAGGAGCCTCCGCCATCACCCCAGGTGGTAAAATTGCCTGTTTGTTGGGTAAAGTTTACAGTGGCAGCCTGACCAAAGACAGCGTTTACTGACATCATAAGTATGATAGCCATTAAAAAAAGTAATCGAAATATTTTCATGATTCCTCCATTAGAATATTTTTCTCAAATAATAAATTGTTACAAACTTAAAAAAAGTTATGACATTCCACATCCACACAATATATATAACAAAACTACGCAAAATTTTGCATAGCACTAAATCATTGTAATAATTTTTAGAATGTCCGTAGACAATTGAGTAATAGAGGACGGTGTGCAGTAGGTATAACTTTTCAACGATTGAAAAGTTAAAGGAAAGTCCTCCTCTCAAACATATAATATACTTGACAACAAGCTAATAATTAAATTCCATAAAGTCAATGCAAATCAACCAAAAATGTTGAATTTATGCAAAAATCTAAGTTAACGGTAACTATGAAAAGGCGAATGGTGGGAATAAGAATTAAGAATTATGAGTTGTGAGTTATGAGGGGTTGAGATATGTTTGAATGAGTTGCAAAGGTTGAGGGGTGAAGCGCCAATTTTGTGTATAAAATATCAAGGCGGGAATGATACCACCCGTATTTGACTCTGAATTCAGCTGAGCTACGGAAATGTTATTTCACAATTTAAAATATTTTCCGTATTTTAATTAAATATAGAAAAAAAGGTAATTTTTATTATCTTAAATGTTTAAAGATAAAAATTATAGAATACGAAGAAGATCGAAAGAAGGCAGCGTTATGGAAATAAAAGAGCTCTTAGAAGAATTGACAAAAAAAGTGAAAGACCCTTCATTTGCTGAACTTGCAAAAAAGTTTCGTGCAACAATGAAGATATCCCGCGGATATTCATCCGATGAGAGGAATGAGTTCAATCACATATATAAACAACTCTGGGATGAGCGCAAAGCCTTCCTTGAGAACAGAGTCAGAGAGCAGGAACAAAAAGCCATAGAACTGGATTATCAACTTGACGCTGTTGAAAGATTAGTCGAATCTACTGAGTTTATTGAACAGTCACGCTTATTCGAAAGAGAGTTCCGCAGACTTGGAAGATTTGCATTTGAGCAGAAGGAAAAACTTTGGGATAGATATCAGGCAATCAGACATAAGAGACAAGAATTCCTTAGTCTCAGAACAGATATCTCCGGCTCGGCAAGCAGTACTTATGAAACAGAAATTTTAAGTGTTGAACACGAATTCGGCGGTGCACCTGAATTGAAACCTGAATCCAATTGGGAAAAAATCGGCTCGCAAATACAGCACTCCCGTGAAAAGCTTCGCGAAATCCGTGGAAGAATTGAATCAGACCTTATCTTACTTCGTCCCGAGAAACGCCTGCTTTTTGAGATGGTAGATTCCATCAGACAAAAAATTAAAGATGCTGAGATTACTACTTTTACTAATCATGGTAAACGCGCTGCAGAAATATTTGATGAGATTAAAGAATTAATAGACTCAGCAAATGTCGGCAAAGCAGCCAATGCACTTAAAGAAGCGCAGTCATCTATTAGAAGTCTTTGGCTTAAAAAAGGCGATAAAGACCGCTACTTAAATTCGATTGAGGAATTCTGGGCATCGCTTAAAGATAAGAGAAAAGAACGCAAAGAGCAGTTCCAGACCTGGCTTGAAAAACAGCGGGATGGACTTTCTAAATTAGTCGCAGTTCGTGATAAGGCTGTCGAAACACTTTTGCGTGTTCAAAAAAATCTTGAAGAAAACAAAGCAAGACTTGTTGAATCAAAGTCACAGGAGTTTTCGGAAAAAATTGAATCATGGATTAAGGAAGGTGCAGAAAAAGAAACTGACATTTCTAAATCAGTAAATGATTTGAACCGTAAGATTAATGAGATTGAAGATAAGTTGAAGAAGCACGGTCTTCCTGAGAATTCTGCTCCGGCTGTTGCCGAAGAACCTGCTGTTACGGAAGAATAATCATCGCAGGTAGCTGCATTTAACCACAAGGGACACTAAGAAATTTCACGAGGGACACAAGGGAGAATGTCTTAACTGCAAGGTGCTTAGTTTGGTTAGTACATACCAATAGCTTTGCGTACTTGGCGAGCTCTGCGGTTAATCCTACTTAGAGTTTAACCATGCCCTCTGCAGGTTATGCGATTTTTGCGTACTGCAAATTTTGTGAGTAATGGTCGTTAAGATTTTTGCGAAGAAGTGCATTCTCTTCAGATGAAAGGTGAGCATCTTTTTCAATTATTTCGAATGCTTCAGTTTTAGCTTGCGCCACAAGCTCAATGTCTGCCGTTATATCAGCGTACTTTAAATCAGGGAAACCGCTTTGCTGAATACCAAAGATATCTCCGGGCCCACGAAGTTTCATATCCATCTCAGCAATTTTGAATCCATCTAAATATTGAACCATACTCTGCAGTCTGATTGATGCTTTGAATTTTTCCAGCATGATTGGGGACAGGTACTCAAGTTTAGTGCTTACTTTTTCCGAACGGGCGGCGATTTCATCAGGGGCGACTAATATACAGTGCGCCTGTTTATTGCCTCTTCCGACTCTTCCGCGTAATTGATGAAGCTGACTAAGTCCGAAATGATGTGCATCGTTTATAACCATTATATTTGCGGAAGGAATATCAATACCAACCTCAATAACAGTCGTTGAAATTAAAACATCATATTCTTTCTCTTTGAACTTAAGCATTACTTCTTCTTTTTCTTTCCATTTCATCCTGCCGTGAAGCAAACCAACTTTTACATCTTTGAGAAATGTTTCAGTGAGTTCTTCGTAATGTTTGATTGCTGCTTTAAGTTCAAGTTTTTCAGATTCTTCAACTAAGGGAAATACTATAAACGACTGAACTCCCTTTTGCGCTTCCTCAACAATATATTTATAGATAAGTTCTGCTTTTGATTCGCCTCTAAGATGAGTCTTTATTGGGATTCTA
>CAIWTC010000632.1 GCA_903915485.1 uncultured Ignavibacteriales bacterium
ACACGGTAACCATCTCTGAGGAAAACTTTTGCAACTGTACTAACAACTGTGTTGATTCCGGGAGCGGGCCCGCCACCACAAACTATAGCGACTGTTTTTGTCATGAAAGATTCTTTCTTAAATGTAACTCAAAGTGCAAATATAACAATATATTTTTAATGCCCCCCTAACTGGGTATTTAACACCCAAAAATTTATACACCGTTGCTTACAACTACACTACTAGTCTCCCGGTTTTCTTACTCACATAAATTCTCAACGCATATTTTTACTTTTTATTGCTATATTAATTTCGGTTTTAAGATTTACATTAGCTAACAAGCTCTTTCAAATTATCGCAACTATGAAATTCGGTGAGGAAATTCACAGTATTTATTTAAGTATTCAATATGAGGTCTAAATTGAGGTTAAGATTATTGTTCCTCTGCTCGTTCATAGTTATGAGTAGTTCTTATATATTTTCCGCTAATCATATAAGTACACTTTGCTCAACTTCGCTTAATGACGAACCTACTTCCCAGACAACCTCTGTTCCTAAGGTACTTTTCTTCGGAAATAGTTTCACTTACGGCTCCCAATCTAATAATGCAAAATTTTATGATAAAACTTTAATAACCGATAACTCATTCACCAGTGATGGCGTAACTAAAGCGGGACCTTATGGTGGCGTTGCAGGCGTATTCAAAGGGTTAACTTTGCAGGCAGGGTTGAATTACGATGTATATATGCAAACCATTAGCGGAGCATCGTGGCAGACGCATTGGAATGCATCGCATACATTTATTGACCAAGTTTTTGATTTCGTTCAGATGCAGGGTAAAAGTACTCTTGATGACACCGACCCGGCAAAACCATTGGGCCTCAATGGGAACAACCCTTTAGTAACTGTGTTCATTCAGTACTCAAAAAAATTAATTGATATGTGGGTTGCTAAAAACAGCAGTGTGGTAATAAATATGACATCCACATGGTCCCGCCCTGATATTGTAAACCAAACAGTTACCTCGCCTAGCACGGTAGAAACTAATTGCCTGAAATTATGGGGAGGCACATCTCATGATAAAATGGCCGCAGACATACGCACCGCCTACGATTTAGCCAAATCAAGTGCAGGATTAAAGCCTGATAGCCTTCCGTTTGTAAATGGAATTGCTCCCGTCGGGCAGGCATTCGCACGAATTGTCAATTCAGGGGCGGCTGACCCCAAACCTACTTCAGGCGTGCCAAGCGGCGGACTGATTGACTTATGGGCAGGAGATGATTATCATGCGAGTGATTACGGATACTATGTTGAAGCCTTAATGGATTTTGCCGTCATCACCGGATTTGACCCGCGTGACTTTGGAGCGACATGTCAAGTGGCAAAGGATATTAAAGTTTTAGATGGGACAAACGCAAAAAATATTGTAGTTAAATTGCAGCAGGCAGTATATGATGAATATATGGCAAGTTCAAATCTGCCGCCTCTTAAACATTTTTCAATTACACCTGTGGAAACACCTAAAGATGCAGTCTCTGCCGCAACTAGTTATAAGTGTTATCAAAACTACCCTAACCCTTTCAATCCTTCGACCACAATACGGTATCAGATTCCCAGTGCCGGTCATGTTACAATAAGCGTTTATAATATACTTGGGAATGAAGTAAATGTTTTAGTCAATGAATTCAAGAATTCTGGAGACTATGATATAACATTTAACGCATCAGGATTAGCAAGCGGAATGTATTATTATCGAATCAATGTTAATAATTATTCTGAAACGAAGAAAATGATTTATATAAAATAAGGGAATATATTTTTGCGTAACATGACTTAGTAACTCGTTCACATTTCGCTAAACCAACTATTTTTTGTACCGGTAAATAAATCAATAATTTGTGAATTGACTCCCTGAGCATTTGTACAGGGAGTTCTTTATTCCAATTTATTGCTAATCCCTTTATACCTTTTTTCCATGACATATTCAAAAACCGATTTTGTATATTTCCATTTACTTTTTACACGACTTACAAAACATAGCT
>CAIWTC010000633.1 GCA_903915485.1 uncultured Ignavibacteriales bacterium
CAGAAAGAAGGATTCAAAGTTAAACCTGAAATCATGATTCCTTTAGTAAGTGATGTTAACGAACTCAAAATGCAAAAAGAAATCGTTGACAGAGTAGCTAAAGAAGTTATGGCTGAGAAGAAAGTAAAAGTTGCATATATGGTCGGAACAATGATTGAGCTTCCTCGTGCTGCTCTCGTTGCTGATGATATTGCAAAAGTTGCCGAGTTCTTCTCATTCGGAACAAACGATTTAACCCAAACAACTTTCGGTCTCTCAAGAGATGATGCAGGTTCATTCTTGCCTAGGTATGTTGAGTTAGAAATACTTCCTAGTGATCCTTTCGAAGCATTAGATCAGCGTGGTGTTGGTCAGTTGCTCGAAATCGGTGTTGCAAAAGGACGCAGTACCAGACCTAATCTTAAAGTCGGAATTTGCGGCGAACATGGCGGCGAGCCAAGTTCAGTTGAATTCTGCCATAGAACAGGCTTGAACTATGTTAGTTGCTCACCATTCAGAGTTCCTATTGCAAGAATGGCAGCTGCTCGTGCGGTTGTTAAAGAACTTGCAGCTAAGAAATCTGCTAAAAAGAAGAAAAAATAATTAAACAGTTCGTCTGCAGTGTGAGAGCAAACTCTCACACTGCGATTTTATTTTTGACATTGTAAATGTCAAAGTTTTTGTAACAAAAAAGGTACTAAAATATGAGATTGTCAGATTTTAACTATAATCTGCCGAAAGCGAGTATTGCAAAATACCCGGCTTCGCCGCGCGATAAAGCCAAACTGATGATTATTGACAAAGAGAATCAGACTATTGAAACAAAATCATTTTCAAATATTGCTGATTATCTAGAAGAAGGCGATTGTGTCGTGGTAAATGATACCCGAGTATTTCAGGCAAGACTATTCGGTAAGAAAGAAAAGACTCAGGCTAAAATTGAAGTGTTCCTCTTACGCGAGCTTAATGCTCATGAGTGTATTTGGGATGTAATTGTTGACCCCGCCCGTAAAGTAAGAATAGGAAATAAAATTTATTTCACCGATGACTTATGGTGCGAGATAATTGACAATACAACTTCACGCGGAAGAACCGTCAGATTTAATCAGGCAACAGATATATTCAAAGCTGTTGAAAAAATCGGCGTTACTCCACTTCCTCCTTATATAAAGAGAGAAGCAGAGCATTCTGACAGAGAAAACTATCAAACTGTATATGCTAAGACTGATGGCTCAGTGGCTGCACCTACAGCAGGATTGCATTTCACAAACAGGTTGATTGAGAAGCTAAAGAAAAAAGGCGTTGACTTTGTTCCGATTCTTCTGCATATCGGCTTAGGAACTTTCAGAGCAGTAGAGGTTGAAGATTTAACCAAACACAAAATGGATTCTGAATTTTTCGAAATCCCTAAAGACTCTGCTGAAAGAATCAATGCTACAATCGAGAAAGGTAAAAAAGTCTTTGTCGTTGGAACAAGTACTTGCCGTGCTTTGGAATCTTCAGTTACCGCAGACGGTTTTGTCCGCCCTAACCGCGGATGGACAGACAAATTTATTTATCCTCAATACGAATTCCGTATTGCAGATAAATTAGTAACAAACTTTCATGTGCCCGAATCAACACTACTGATGCTGGTTGCAGCGTTCGGCGGTACTGACTTAGTAATGAAGGCATACAAAAAAGCGTTGAAAGAAAGTTACAGATTTTTGAGTTTTGGCGACGCAATGATGATCATATGAGTGTGTTTGCGATACTTCCGGCTGCCGGAACAGGTTCAAGGATGGCTTCCGCTATCCCAAAACAATTTCTCAAGTTCAATGGTAAAGAATTAATTGTTTACTCATTGGAAGTATTTCAAAATAACCCAAATATAAAATCAATTGCAGTTGCAGCCTCTAAAGAGTATATCCCTTTAGTTAAAAGGCTTCAGAAGAAATACTCGTTAACCAAACTGACGAGTATAGTAGAGGGCGGGAAGGAGCGACAAGACTCAGTTTTGAATGCGCTTGCTTCTCTTCCTTTACAGTCTAAAGATCTGGCTGCGGTTCATGATGCGGCGCGTCCGCTTCTGACTCAAAAAATTCTTAATAGCGCAATCAAACTTGCGTTGCTTAAGAGCAGTGCTGTGGTTAGCGTTGAAGGCAGGGATACTTTAATTAGATTTCCCTATAAAGAGGAAATCGAAAGCAGTTATAAAAATCCTTCGGACTCTATTGAGTATATTGATAGAAAAGATGTGTACTATGTTCAGACACCGCAGATATTTAATGCTTCACTTCTGCTAAGCTGCGTAAGAAGAGCATCATTAAACGGAATGACATTTCCCGATGAGTCATCATTAATGAAGCATTATGGTTTTAGTGTTCATCTTTCAGAAGGGTCGTTACTTAATTTCAAAGTAACGATTAAAAGCGATTTAGAAGTTATCAAACAAATCATTGGCTGATTGCTCTTACATTTTTAAGATTAATAATCAACTAATTAAAAAGTTTTGCGGCCCGCTCTTTAGCGGGCTGACTTATATTTCTATTTCTAAATCTTTAATTTTTCGGTAAAGTGTCGAAAGCCCAAGGCTCAACGATGCTGCAGCTTTTTCCTTATCATAATTGTTCGATTCAAGCGCCCGCAATATATAATCTTTTTCAACCCTCTTCATAAATTCATCCAATGAACCGACTTTTTCAGGCAACGGAATATCTTTTGAATTCTGCAGTGATTCAGGTAAGTCTGCAATTTGAATCAAATCATTCTTCGCAAATATAACCGACCTCTCAATCGCATTCTCAAGTTCCCGTACTTCACCTTTCCATTCATGATTCATTAATGCACGCAGCGCGTTTCCGCTTATACCTTTTACAGTTCTTGACATCTGAGCACGGTATTTATTAATGAAGTGGTCAACTAGCAAAGGGATATCATCTCTACGCTGTTTTAAGGAAGGAAGATTCAACTCAACAACATTTAATCTGTAAAATAAATCTTCTCTGAATTTACCCTTTGCAATTTCTTCAGTAAGGTTTCTGTTTGTAGAAGCAACAAATCTAATGTTGATTGGGAAACTTGCAGTAGAACCTACAGGAGTACATTCTCTCTCCTGAATAACCCTAAGCAATTTCACCTGCAGATTCAAAGGCATCTCGCTGATTTCATCAAGGAACAATGTGCCTCCGTCTGCCGCTTTCATGTATCCTTCTTTTTCAGAAATTGCACCCGTGAACGCACCGCGTTTATGTCCGAAGAGTTCGCTCTCTATCAGGTTTTCAGAAATTGCACCGCAGTTGACTGCGATAAAAGGTTTTGCTTTTCTCTTACTGTTATAATGAATTGCTCTTGCCACAAGTTCTTTACCCGTTCCGCTGCTTCCGGTTATCAGTACGGTACTATCAGTCTGCGCCACCATATTTATCATGTCAAATATGCTCTGCATTGCAGGCGACTTCCCTACTATATTGGAAAAGTCATATTTTCTCTGCAGTTCCTTACGGAGCAATTGGTTTTCCAACAAGAGTCGTTTCAAATCAAACAAGCGATGTATTTTGATAATCAATTCATCAAACTCAATAGGCTTAAGGATATAATCCTGCGCCCCTGAGCGAAGTGCCTTAATTGCTGTATCCAATGAACCATAAGCTGTAATAACGATAAACGAAACATTAGATGTCATTGCTGAAACTTTTTCTAATAATTCCGTTCCCTTCATCTGAGGCATCTCGATATCAGTAATTATTAAATCATAATAATTGTCGAGTGTCATCTCATAGGCTACTTTGCCATTCTCTGCCTGGTCGACTACAAACCCTTCATTCGTTAAAATGAATGATAGCGAATCTCTTATTATTTCTTCGTCATCTACGACTAATATTTTTTCGGGCATATAATTTTATTCCTTAATAAGCTTGATTAGATGGCAGTGTGATAATAAACCTGGTCCACTCACCCGCCGAACTTTCAATCTTTAATTCTCCTTGAAAACTTTTTACAATTCCATAACTAACCCACAAACCAAGTCCCGTTCCCTTGCCTTCTGTTTTTGTAGTGAAGAAAGGTTCGAATACTTTTGCGGCATGTTCAGGCTTGATTCCTATTCCATTATCTTCAAAAATAATTGTGTAAGTGCTGTCATCCAAACGGGAGAAAGCTTTAATTGCTCCCTTTTGCGGTTCCTTGCTGTTATTTCTTTTTTCATTGATAGCATCTACAGCATTTATGAGTATGTTAACAAACACTTGCTGAATCTGATCAGCGACTAAGTGAGTCTGCAGAAGACCGTCTTCCAAATCAAGAGTGAAATCAACATCCTTCGCTTTTTTTCCGACCTTAACAATCTCAATTGACTCTCGGATATTTTCATTGATATCAGTAAGCCTGAGTTCATAATTTGAAGGACGCGAAAAGTCAACAAGGTCACGGATGATTTTTGAAATTCTTGTAATCTGTTTTTTAACAAGTTCAAGTTTTTCGCGGATGAAATCATCCTTGGTTTGTCTTTGGATAATCTGAACAAGAGCTGAGATTGATGCGAGCGGGTTGCCTACTTCATGCGCAACACCTGCCGCTAGTGTTCCAATGCTCTCCATTTTTTGAGTATGGATTAACTGCTTTTCAAGATTTCTCTTTTCAGTTAAGTCACGGTGAATTCCAAAATATCCAATAACTTTTTTCTCATTATCTATTATAGGGGAAATCAAAACATTAGTAAAAAATGCCTCGCCATCTTTCTTCTTGTTTTCAACTTCACCAATCCATGGTTTTCCCGCAGAAATTGTTGTCCACATATTAGCCCAAAACTTTGTCGGATGCTTCTTGCTTCCGAAGACACTCGGGTTGTTGCCTATAAGTTCTTTGGAGGAATAACCGCTCACCTTTTCAAAAGCAGAATTAACATAAATCATTCTTCCTTCAGTATCAGTTATCTGAAGTGGGTTCACAGTATTTTCTGCCACAAAGAAAAATCGAAGCAAATCAGTTTCTCTTTTTTTCTCCTCGGTGATATCTTTCATAATTATAAGAAAAGAATCGGAAGAGCGTTTCGAAGATGGGGTAATATTTTTAGATATAAAGATTCGCCCGTCAACCCGATGCTCGGGGGTAAGGTTAACTTTGCACTCAACCATACTTTCATCACTTGACTTGCAGCAAGAGTCAAAAGCATTTCTAAAATTTGCCAAGTCTGCTTCATCAATAAGGCTATCAAATAGTTGATTTGAGAACCAGGCTTTATCCTTATTGGAATACTTTATTGCTGTTTTATTCAAATCGATAATCTCTCCTTTATGGGAGAGAACGAAACAATAATCCGGATAATGGTCCAAAACCCGGAAGGATATATTTGGAGAATTTTTCAATCAGTTGAACTGTTAGTTATTAAAATAGTATAGGTAAAATTACAAAAAAAACTACTGCTTAGGAAAGTATAAATAATTTATTCTGTTCACTAAATATTATGATAAACCATTAAATTATAGCTAAAATTCCATTTCAACGGTAAAATTTGCTTAAATATTGGTGATATTTTGAAGTTCAATCTTTACCTAAGACATAACGAACACAAAACAAAACTTATTTTCATACTGTGATATATTTCATTTGCAGTTCATCCTTTTATTAGTAATTTTCCCTCAATTATTATTTTGCTTACTTATATTGGATACCGATAATTATGACAACGATAGACCGCAGCAATTACCTAAAGGGTCTTTTGATTCTAGCTAAACAGGACAACAAGCTTGTGGATAGTGAAAGAAATTTTATCAGAACAATTGCCAAAGACCTGGGGTTCAGCAAGGATTTTTATGAGGAAACCCTCCGAAACTTAATGGCTAACAAGTACTTAAAAAATGATGCATTCAAATTTTCTTCCGTTGAAGTGGCAGAATCATTTATTAAAGACGGACTTAAACTTGCGCTTTCTGATAACACTCTCGCGGGGAATGAACTTTCCTGGCTCAAACAAATGGCACAGACAAACTCTATAGCTGATGAAAAGTTTGAAGAGTTTATCAAAGAATTGGATTCACAATCTAAAATTACACCTCAAGACTAAAATAGTGTTGAATTATTCATCACCCTGCTGTTTAATAATTCAACACTAATTATCTTCGTTTTTAGTTCATTTTTAACACTTTAGCTCATCGACATATTAATTCAACAATTTGCCTGTTGAATTATTCAACACACCAGTAAATTTTCAATTTTCTCCATTTTCCCCATAACTCATTATAATATAAGTGGTTACACTATATTTCTCCGAACGGCACGGCAATTGCTTAGTATATGTATAAAATAAAACATATAATTATTAATAACATTATTTCGGAGAATCAAAATGGTACCTATTTTAGCAGTTTTAACTTTCGCACTATTCTTAGTAGTAGATTACTTTGTGTTAAAATCACAAAAGAAAGAGCATCCCGCTTTTATGACTTTCCCTGTTTTTAATAAAAGCAGTTTATCTATCCCTATTAATTATTTACTTTCAAAAGGACACATCTGGCTTTCAAAGATTTCAGACGGTCAGGTTAAAATGGGAGTTGATGAATTTATTGTTAAAGCTTTCAAAAGAATTCAATTAGTTGACTTAGCAGTTGCAGGAACTGAAGTAAAAAAAGGCGATGTTGTTTTCCGCGGAAAAGTCGGCAGCAACTTAATTAACTTTCATTCCCCTATTGACGGTAAAGTTCTTTCAGTAAATAACGAATCAACCGGCAAAAATATTTCTAATCCTTACACAGACGGATGGGGATTAGTTATAGCTCCTGCTTCAAACAACTTATCAACCTTTGCTCAGACAGCTGAAAAAGCCGGAAGCTGGTTGGATAATGAATTCAAAAGATTAAAAGACTTCTTATCATTGCACACAGAAGATCCTGAATTAGTTGGAATAACAATGGCTGACGGCGGAAACATCACCGAAGGCGTTGCTGCTAATTTCAACGAGAAAACTCTCGATGCATTCGAAAAAGAATTTCTTTCATAGTAGAACCAGAGAATTACAATGACAAAGCAAAAAGGACTCCTCTTCGATTCAACTTTATGCGTTGGCTGCGGCGAATGCTATAGTGCTTGCAAGACTCAAAACAATCTTAAAAAAACGAGCGATGATTGCATGAAAGATCATCTCTCAAATGAAACTTATACCGTGGTTGAAGACCACCAGGGAAATTTCGTACGCAAACTCTGTATGCACTGTGAATCCCCGACATGCGTTTCTGTATGTCCTGTCGGAGCTTTCCAAAAAACAGAGCTTGGCCCGGTAGTTTACGATGCCGATAAGTGTATAGGATGCCGTTACTGCATGCAGGCGTGCCCTCACAGCATACCTAGATATGAGTGGAGCAGTTTGACTCCACGCGTCCGCAAATGCATCATGTGCTCGGACAGAGTGCAGCAGGGCCTTCCTACCGCATGTTCAGAAGCATGTCAGCCAGGCGCAACAATCTTCGGCGATATCGAAGATTTAAGAGCTGAAGCTAAAAAAAGAATTAAAGACTCACCTGACCAATACTTCCCTGAAATTTTCGGATTGGAAGAAGGCGGCGGGACAAATGTATTGGTTCTTTCTAAAGCCGGTGTTTCGTTTGACCAGCTTGGATTCGCATCAAGAATACCAAAGGAAGCATTACCTGAACTTACAGCAAATGTACTTGAAAAACTGCCGACAGTTGTTTCAACGGGTGCAGTATTCCTTGGCGGAATGTACTGGTTAACAAAAAGGAAAAACGAAATAAGACAAGAAAAACTCAACAACGACAAAAAGGAATCATTATAATGAAAGCTAATTTATTAAAATTTTCCTTTTGGAAAGTTGTCGGAATAATTCTTGTTACAGCAGGTGTTTATTCATCTATATATAGATTTACACATGGCTTGCAGGAAAGTACAGGCCTTTCTGACACCTTCCCTTGGGGCTTATGGACAGGATTCAAATTGTGGAGCGTCTGTTTAGCAGGCGGTGGATTTACACTTTGTGCAATCACCCATATTTTCAACATCGAGCAATTTAAGCCACTCGCACGCCCTTCAATATTGATGGCTTTCATTTGCTATCTGCTGTTTATTTTTGCTTTGCTTTTTGACTTAGGCAAACCGCTTGATATTTGGCATGTTATGATAATGTGGAATTTCAACTCAGTAATGTTTGAAGTTGCATGGTGCGTTATGCTTTATACAACAGTATTGTTTCTTGAATTTGCACCTACAATACTTGAAAGATTTCATCTTACAAAAACTCTCAAAGTAATTAAGAAAGTCAGCCTTGTTATAATGATTATCGGCGTGCTTCTTTCAACAATGCATCAGTCATCACTCGGCTCATTGTTCCTGATTGTTCCTGCTAAGATGTATCCTCTATGGTATTCACCGCTGCTTCCGGTTTACTTTTACTTCAGCGCGATTGCTACAGGTTTTGCGATGGTGATTTTTGGATCATACCAAAGTGCCCGTACTTTCGGAAGAGGCCTACAGTTAACATTGTTATCAAAGCTTGCATTGTATAGTGCAATCTTTACTATCGCTTTAATTGTAATCAGATTTACAGATTTTGCAGTAAACGGAAAACTTCAATATTTATTTGTACCTGTTCAGGAAACTTATCTTTTCTGGTTGGAAGTTGTGATAGGATATTTTCTTCCTTTAATTATTTTCATGCAGAAGAGTTTGCGCACTAATAGAAAATGGCTTTATATCGGCTCGGTACTTGTTGTTGCAGGAGCTATGCTCAACAGAATGAATACAAGCATTACTTCCCTGCTGCGCACAAGTAATACTACTTATAACCCTTCTATTTATGAAGTTAGCATCACACTGATGTTGGTTGTTCTCGGTATCTTCGCTTTCAAATTAGCAGTGGAGTATCTCCCTGTATTTGACGAAGTTGAACTCGACGAAAAAGTTACAGATATGGGAGAAGCCCTCCCTGACGAAGCATAAATAATTTTATATAGAAGAATTAATAAATTGGATTTTGAAAGCCTTAAATGCGTATGGATGTCTTCCGGAGTTGTTGAATACAAACTCTGTGATCAGAATTTCGATTGCGATAAATGCGCTTTCGATAAAGCCCTATGGCACAGGCCCGAAAAACCTGCGGCCGGTATCGCCCCGCTCAAAGATAATATCATACAGGATATTCATAATTCAATTGAGCTGGATGAAAAACGGTTCGACTGCTCATTTATATCAAGTCATTTTGTTTTAAGAAAACTTTATAAGAACACATATTTTATTGGTCTCACAAAATTCTTTTGGGCATGTCTTATGCCCATCTCGGATATCAAGATTGATATCGAAAAAGGCTTTACAGCTAAGAGTTTTCCCGGGATTCATCTTTCTAAAGGAAAATCTCAATGGGATATTTCTTTTCCGTTCAATACACATTTATTGATGTCGATGTCCGATCAATTCAATGAAAACGGAATTCTTAACTGGCTTGGTTTATTTGAAGCAGATGAAAATGAAGTTGATTTTTTAACTGTTCCCGCTGCAGAATATAAAACTTATTCTCAGAAATACATAAACGAATTAAATAAGTTTGAGTTTTCAAATGAAGTGGGTATTACGCTAAATGACGGTGGCATTCCCGTTAAATCGCTTTATCATTACTTAGGCGAGAAACAGTTTGCCGTTTTTATAGAGAAAATTCTCAAAGGTACGGATTAATTTTAACCTTATATGTTAATTGGTGTTGAATTTATTTTCAACACTGGCCCTACAAATAAAGAAGGCTGCCCTGTTAGTGAGGGGCAGCCTTCTTGCTTATAAGATGTTTCTATTACCGCTGTTCTATCGGAACATACTTTTGATTTACTGCACCGGTGTAAATCTGTCGTGGACGGGAAATTCTCTGTCCCGCTTCTTCACGCATTTCTTTCCACTGTGCCAGCCATCCCGGTACTCTTCCTAATGCAAACATTACTGTGAACATGTTTACCGGAAGTCCGATTGCTTTGTAAATAATTCCGCTGTAGAAATCAACATTAGGATAAAGTTTTCTTTCAACAAAATACGGGTCTTCAAGAGCAACTCTTTCAAGATTCATTGCAATCTCCAGGAGTGGATCGTTGACACCTAATTTTGCCAACACTTTATCGCATGATGCTTTAAGGATTTTTGCGCGGGGGTCAAAGTTTTTATAAACTCTATGTCCGAAGCCCATCAACTTGAAGTCTGAGTTTTTATCTTTTGCAAGATTTACATACTTCTTGTAATCGCAATTATCGTTTTTAATCATCTCGAGCATTTCAAGCACTTCCTGATTTGCACCGCCATGCAGAGCGCCCCAAAGAGCACCTACGCCTGCAGCAACTGTTGCAAATAAGTTTGCGTGACTTGAGCCTGCCATTCTTACTGTTGAAGTACTGCAGTTCTGTTCGTGGTCTGCATGAAGAATTAGAACCTTATCAAGAACTTCTTCAATCAATGGAGATACTTCAAACTGATCTGAAGGCACTTTATACATCATGTGAATCAAATCAGCAGTATAACTCAATTTATTGTTGGGATATACATAAGGCTGACCAATGCATCTTTTGTATGTGAATGCAGCGATTGTTTTCATCTTAGCCATCAGACGAATACAGTTTGCATCGATGTCGGATTTTTTTGTTGTATCATCGTAGAAAGCACCGAGAGCAGCAACTAAAGTAGCCAGTGTACCCATAGGATGCGCAGTAGAAGGAATTCCCTCAAACATTTTCTTCATGTCTTCGTGTAAAAGACTGTGATGTACTAACTCATGCTTGTATTTTTCCAATTCCTGAACGGTAGGTAAATGTCCATGAATGAGTAAGTAACTCACTTCGATAAATGAGGATTTTTCGGCTAGTTCTTCAATGGGATAACCGCGGTAGTGAAGGATACCTTTATCGCCATCGATAAATGTGATGCTGCTTTTGCATGCACCCGTGTTGCCGTAACCGGGATCGTAAGTAACTGCTCCGCTCTGTGCTCTGAGTTGAGAGATATCGAGTGCGACTTCTCCTTCAGAACCTTCGTGAACCGGAAGCAGGTATTCCTTATCCCTGAAAATAAGTTTTGCTTGTTCCATATTTGACCTTTTTGTTTGATAAACGCTAATTTTTCAAGTACCTAAGCTAGCTATTTTATTTGAATTGTCAAATATGAATTTTAAAATTTTTTAGGGAATTTTGTCTTTCTGCCGTAATTAATTATGTGCTTTTGAAAACCGGGAATAACAGTGTTTAAGGATATAATTTATCTTGAAGAATATTACTGAATAATACCGTATTTTTCAATAATCATTAATTCAAAATATAAATCATAAGAAATTATAAATGTCAAAAAACATAAACAATAAATTATCAGAAGAAAAAAGTCCATACTTACTTCAGCATGAAGATAATCCGGTTAACTGGCTTCCTTGGTCAGAAGCGGCTTTTGAGAAAGCTGAAAAAGAAGATAAGCCTGTGTTCCTTTCAATAGGTTATTCCACCTGCCACTGGTGCCATGTTATGGAAAAGGAATCTTTTGAGGATGCGGAAGTTGCAGAGTACCTGAACGATTATTTCATTTCAATTAAAGTTGACCGTGAAGAACGCCCCGACATTGATGCAGTATATATGAAAGTCTGTCAGATGATGACAGGCGGCGGGGGTTGGCCCATGACTATCATCATGTCGCACGATAAGAAACCGTTCTTTGCCGGAACATATTACCCCAAGCGCAGAAAAGGCAACCGTGTTGGCATGATGGAACTGCTTCCAAAAATTGCAGAGCTATGGCAGAACGAACGGGAAGAACTTACTGAATCAGCTGAATCAATTTACCAAAAGTTAAGCGAGCAGAATGAATCAGTGCTTGGCGGTGACCCTTCCATGCACTTTGCAGATGCTGCTTTCGATGAACTGAGCAAACGCTTCGATGAGGAGTTTGGGGGATTCGGGACGAGTCCAAAATTTCCTTCACCACACAACTTAATATTTTTATTAAGGTATTCATTTTATACCAAGTCCGAAAGGGCTGAGGAGATGGCGCTGAAAACTTTAGACGCCATGCGCAGAGGAGGCATCTTTGACCACATTGGATTCGGTTTCCACCGTTATTCGACCGATAAACATTGGCTGCTCCCCCACTTTGAAAAAATGCTTTACGACCAGGCAATGCTTATGTTTGCTTATTCCGAAGCTTACTCTAAAACAAAAGATGAAAAATATATTTCCGTAACCGATGAAATTTTCAGATACCTGAAATCAAATCTTACTTCACCGGAAGGTGCGTTTTATTCTGCCGAAGATGCAGACAGTGATGGTGTGGAAGGTAAATTTTATGTTTGGGAAATGGAAGAAATCGAAAAAGTTCTCGGAGAAAATTCAGCATTCTTTGCTGATGTCTTTAATCTTTCCAAAGATGGAAATTTTGTGGACCCCTTCGGCAGCGATGATGATAAATTAAATATTCTCAACCGAGTCAAAAACATTGAACCGGTACTGTCGAAATACAATCTTACCGAAAGTCAGTGCACAGAGAAAATTTCTGAACTAAGAGAAAAGTTATTCGCAGTAAGAGAACATAGAGTTAAACCATTCCTCGACAAAAAAGTTACTACTGACTGGAACGGATTGATGATTGCCGCATTAGCATACAGCGGTGCTGTTGCCAACAATGCCGAATACATCGAATCAGCAGAAAAGGCGGCTGATTTTATTTTTACTAACATGATGAAAGATGAGTCAACGCTTTATCACCGCAGTTATGAAGGCTCTGCAGGCATAGATGCAACACTTGAAGATTACGCATTCATGATTTGGGCAATGATAGAACTTTACTCAGCAACATTCAAAAATATTTATCTCATCCGTGCGATAGGTTTTACTGAAACCGTGCTTAAGCATTTCAGCGACAGTGTTTACGGCGGTTTCTATTTCACTTCCGATTTAAGCGAAGAAATCCTGATGCGCCAAAAAGAGTTTTACGATGGTGCAATTCCTTCAAGCAACTCTGTTATGATTTCTAACTTAATCCGTTTAGGAAAACTAACCGGCAACTATGATTACATCAGCGAAGGCAATCAAACAATAAATTCATTTTCTGAAATTGTTTCTAAAGCACCCTTTGCTTTTACAAACTATCTCTGCGGATGTCTTTATAACTTACAAGAATTTTTAGAAATTGTTGTAGTTGCAGAAAAAAGTGAAACTCCAACCAGACACGCACTCAGGC
>CAIWTC010000634.1 GCA_903915485.1 uncultured Ignavibacteriales bacterium
CTACCGATTAAATGTTGCTCGCGTAGTTATTCCACCGCTTAGAGAAAGAGTCGAGGACATAGAAAAATTTGCATATTCATTTATGCACGAGTTTGCACAAAAATTCAACAAAAATGTCAAGGGTATTGATTCAAGCGCAATGGAACTACTCGAAAGACAAAATTGGAAAGGCAATGTCCGCGAACTCCGCAACGCGATGGAGCGCGCGATGCTTTTAATCGAAGGTGACTTACTAAAAGAAACTCACTTTCACTTCATGCAGACAAAAGACCTTAGAAATGAAATCAACGACAAAGATGAGTTCATGCTGAAAATTCCAAAAAAAGGAATTTCAATTGAAGTCGTACTGAAAGATTTAATCCTCAAGACACTGGAAATAACCGGTGGAAATCAAGTTCGCGCTGCAAAAGTACTAGGTCTTTCCCGTTCCAAACTTAGATATAGAATGGAACAACTGGGAATTGAAGTAACAAAGAAGTTCGAGTAGTAATTTAGAATATAATGCAGTTGAGTAAAATAAAATGAAATTTTCCCTGACTGCTTTATTCTTAATTTTATCTGTAAGTGTTTTTGCACAAAGCGAAAGAACTGATTCCTTATCAGTTTGGAAGGCAGATAAATTATTTCTTGATTCTCCTCAATCCATTTTTCTGTTTGACGAAAAGCCTCAACTTTTTATACCATTGAAATTTGTCAATTCCCTTTCACAGGCAAACAGATTTTCCTACGGTGTAAAATTATTCGCTGAAAACCCGCTTATTTATTCAAGAGATGATTTAGTTTCTCCGCTGCTTTCCAAATACCATGAAGATGAAAAAATGAACCTGTTTTATACTATTTTGGGAAGTGTTCAGGCAGGTGCGGTTGGTTATATGGCTTATAAGCATATTAAGAAGTATGGGTTTAAGTAAATGCGAATCGGCTTTTTGAGTGATTTTCGGTTAATTTTTATTTATATCGACACGACTTTTTCTCTCTTCATGCATTTTTGTGGTTACCCGAGCTCAATTAACAAAAAAATTATTGATTTTTTTTATAATTCTTATTATAATATGTCTGACATCTGACAGATTAATTAAATCAAATTAAAGATTGAAGAAGTTTATGAAATTAGTGTACTGTGTTGCATTCTCAATTATAATTGCATTCAATATTAAAGCGCAAGTTGTTTATCCAATTGCGCTAGATTCAATAGTTAATCCAAGCCTGGAATTGAGTATGTCAGAAGGAGGGTGGGAAATTGTAGGTAATAAAAGCAGCCTTTCCACAGGTTCTTCATCAAACCCTGTTCCGGTTGACGGAACAAATTGTCTTAGAATTAGTGATACCGCGGGAAGTTTGAGGCAGGCATTAAATACCGTGCATCGGGGACACAGATATAGAGTGTCTGCGTGGGTTTATAGTCATGGAACACTTGGTGTTAATGATTTAGGGGTTGATTCACTTTATGAAGTTTCAACAAGTCAAGGTTTATCATGGAAAAAAATTTCCGTAGAATTTGTGTCCACAGGATCGCCTGCATTGTTTTACGCAAAGTATGGACCCGCAACAGGAAAATCATATTTTGATGTTTTTGAAGCCGCCGATATATCTACTGCTCAAGACAGCATTCAAAATGCACCGGAAATAAAAATAAAATTTCCATCACAAATTATTAATCTTTCTAATTGGAAAATTACTTTGCCTATAAATAGTGCACAGGAAATATATAATCCAACACTCTATGATTTTTCGATTGACCCATGGTTTAAAGTTGTTCAAGATAAAGACGGATGGGCAGTGCAGTTTCGTGCGAATCACGGGGGTGCAACCACCAGCGGATCAAGTAATCCGAGAAGTGAGCTGCGTGAAATGCTTCCTAACTACCGCTACAGGGATTCGAAGAGCGCTATCGCGTGGTCTAATACTTTAGGAACACATACTATGTGGATAAAACAAAAAGTGACTCATTTGACATATGTTAAACCGCATACCGTAGTCGGACAGATTCATGATGCAAGCAATGATGTTGCTGTTTTCCGGGTCGAAGGACTTAACGGAGGAACAACAGGCACCGGAGGAACTGTTGGTGTTCTTGATACACTCGCAAAACTTTGGATTACCGATGCCGATATTACTCACGGTTATCTCGTTGATTCATTATATAGAATCGGAACTTTGTTTACGGTGAAATTTATTGCTCACGACGGAGTAATTGAATTTGAGTACAACGGGAAGAGACTCCCTTATAAAAAAACAAAAAATGTATCCGGCTGTTTCTTCAAACTCGGCGACTACACTCAATCAAATTCCGGGACCGCTCCGAATGAAGTCGATAGCGCTTATGCCGAAGCTTATGTTTATGACTATACAGTAACTCATGAAACCCTCACCGGAACAGAAACCAATAATGAAAAAACCTCCCCGACACAGATTGTGCTTGAGCAAAACTATCCGAATCCATTCAACCCTACAACAACAATAAAGTACTCAATTCCTACTGCCGGAAATGTTGTGCTTAAGGTGTTTGATATGCTCGGTAATGAAGTTGCAACTCTTGTCTGTGAAGAAAAATCAGCAGGAAATTATTCTATTGATTTTAATGCGGGCAGACTTTCAAGCGGGATCTATTTTTACTCACTCCGCTCAGGAAATTTTACTGAAACAAGAAAATTATTACTGCTTAAATAAATAGATATTTTTTATGGCAACCCTATCTTTCTATAAGCACCAAGTGCTATAACCATGAGAATATGAGTCTTAACTTGTAACAACAATTTCTTCTCTTTGCTATTTCCACAATTATAGCTAATTTAAATATGTGCATTATTGCGCATAAATTTAAATACGATTCAAAAACAAACCCGAGATAATATAGATGTCAACCTTTACTTTATTCTCAATAATTCATAAAATATCCGTAATGATTTGGCTCGGAATGATTCCCGCTGATTTAATTATCCGCTCATACTTGAAAAGACAATTTTTCGTTTCGCCATCTATTCATGAGGAAAAATCTATCATCACCATTTGGATGAAAATCCTTAACATTACCGGAATTATCGGAATGACCGGTGTACTCTTGAGCGGTATCATGATGGTCGTTTTTTCAGGCTATTCATTCTTCGACTTTTCTGACACAGCAAATCATTGGCTCGCCGTTAAGCAAGTCATCATGGTAGTGCTCCTTATACTTACTTTTGGATTCGTTATTCCCACAGGAAAAAAACTTAAGTTTCTATTAAACTCCTCAACTGTTCCCGATGAAACAATTATTAATCTTGGAATGGAAAACATCAAGAAAATGTCTCTGTATGCGGTTATTATGAGTGTCTTAATCGCAATGAACTTTCTGCTTGCTATCACGAGAAACATTTTAAGTTAATCACCTGAATGAAAAAAGTAATTGTTCTGGGCTCAAGCGGTTCAATCGGCAAGAGCACTTTAGATGTAATAAGAAGGTTCCCTGATAAATTCAAAGTAACCGCTCTCTGCGTTCACTCAAGCATTGATTTATTGGCAGAGCAGGTAAAGGAATTTAAGCCCCAAACTGTTGCTGTCGGAACCGAAGCACTCGCTGCTAAACTCAAGACTTTAATCAGTAACGATATTGAAATACTAATCGGTGAAGAAGGCTATAAACAAATAGCCCGCGAATGCGATTACGATATCTATGTCGGTGCGATGGTCGGCTTTGCTGGCTTATTTCCTACAGTTGAAGCGGTTAAACGCGGAAAAAGAATTGCCCTCGCTAACAAAGAAACTTTAGTCGTTGCGGGAGAGTTAATCACAAAACTATGTAAAGAACATAATGCTGAATTAATCCCCATCGATTCAGAACACAGCGCGCTCTTCCAATGTATGATTGGTGAGAAACTTTCAGAGGTCAGCAAATTTTTAATTACTGCTTCCGGCGGACCTTTTCTTAACTACACATCCGAGCAGTTGGAGAATGTTTCCATCGCAGAAGCTCTTAATCATCCGACCTGGCGTATGGGTTCCAAAATCACCATCGATTCTGCAACTTTAATGAACAAAGGACTCGAAGTAATCGAGGCCCATTGGCTCTTTAACTTTCCGCTGAGTAAAATCGAGGTAGTGGTTCACCCAAACTCAATAATACACTCGATGATTGAATTTATCGATGGCTCAATAAAGGCTCAACTTAGTGTTCCCGATATGCGAATTCCGATTCAATATGCACTTTCTTACCCCGAAAGACTGCCCGCAAGCTATGTTACGACGCACTTTCCCTCATTAAGCGACCTTACTTTCCGGGCCCCGCAAATAGAAAATTTTGAATGTCTAAAACTGGCTTTTGAAGCCCTTTCCGAAGGCGGAACCGCCCCATGTATCTTAAATGCGGCAAACGAGATTGCCGTGGCAAGATTTTTAAAAGGAGAAGTGAAATTCAAAAAAATACCGTATATTATAGGTCAAACTTTAAATGCTATTGAAAAGAAGTTTAATCCCACCTTAGAGGATTTAATTTCTTGCGATAAAACTACACGCGGCTATGCCGCAAAAATAATTTAAATAGGAGTTCTCTTCTTAATGAGTGAAGTATTATACTTTATTCTAACAATCGGAATACTGGTTTTCATCCATGAGTTTGGACATTTTGCTGCTGCTAAACTCAGCAAGATGCGTGTGGATGCTTTTGCTATTGGATTCGGATATCGATTATTCGGTTGGAACAAATTAAAAGGTTTTTCATTTGGCGAACTGCCAAAAGATTTTGACGGACTCGGCAATACCGATTACCGTTTATGCTTACTTCCTTTAGGCGGCTATGTGAAAATCGCCGGAATGGTTGATGAAAGTGCGGATACATCCTTTGCAGATAAACCTGCACAGGAATGGGAATTCAGATCAAAGTCAACACGCAAAAAAGTTTTCGTTATCACCGCAGGTGTGTTAATGAACTTAGCCCTTGCATTGCTCATCTTCTGGAGCACCGCTTATATTCAGGGTAAAAAATACATCAAGACCACTACCGTCGGTTATGTCGCACAAAATTCAACCGCAGCTATTGCTGGCTTTCAGACAAACGATAAGATTTTAACAGTCAATAATAAATCCGTCGCAGCATGGGATGATGTCAGAAATGAAATATTTATTGTTACTCTTGGCAAAGATATTAATGTTCAAGTCAAGCGTAATGGCAAAGACACCACAATACAAATAGCAAGAAAAAATATTCCACAGGATGATATCAATCAGCCGTTCTTGACTTTTGCCCCGACACAAACGGTTGTTGAAAGTGTTATGCCCGATATGCCCGGAGCAGCTGCAGGAATTCAAAGAAATGATATTATTCTTTCAATAGATTCAGTAAAGATATCTGCAGTAGCACAGACAATTGAAATGATATCAGCATGCAAGGGTAAAACCTTAGCTATATCAGTTTTACGCAATTCAAAAGATACCGTAAACCTTAATGCCGCACCTAACGATTCCGGAAAACTTGGACTCGCTCTTGCTAACTCTTACACAGGTGACTTTGAAGCTAAAAATTTCACTCTTCTCGAATCAATCGCTGAAGGCACTAAATCATTAGTTAACATGAGCTCCTTAACATTCGTAATGATTAAGAGAGTCATATTTAATGAGGTTGCATTTAAGAATGTATTCGGCGGTCCGATTAAAATTGCGCAGGTAGCAGCAAAGTCTGCTGACTCAGGAATTTCAAGTTTTATTCTATTCCTAGGATATCTTAGCTTGAACTTAGCGTTACTCAACATACTTCCAATCCCAGCACTTGACGGTGGTCATCTAATAATGATATTGATTGAAAGAATAATGAAGCGCGAGATACCTATTAAAATCAAAATCGCAATACAGAATACAGGAATGGTTTTACTCCTACTCCTGATGGCATTCATATTGTTCAACGATTTCAGTTCGCTTAAGATGTTTAGATAAAATTGTTTTTAGATAGAAATCGAGTAGGAGGCGGGTCACCCCGCCGACCTCTCACACCACCGTACGTGCCGTTCGGCATACGGCGGTTCGTTAAACTTGCCTTTTAAGATACGTTTCATTCATTGTTTTGTATCCTATTTCTTTGAAGTATTTATTGGTAAGCGTATGTGTTAGTATTCCTGAGTGAGCTGTTCTACAGTAGCTTTTCCTTGTGTTGGAATTTCGATATGCTTTCCATTGTTCCATTCCTAGTTTCATCAACTGTTTCATTCGGTTGCCTGTTTTCTTCCAGCTCTTCCAGATACACATTCGTAATCGGACTCGTGTCATTTCATCCAACTGTTGGAGGTCCTTTCTACAGTCCGCTATGGCAAAGTAATTCACCCAGCCTTGCGTTACCTGATTCAGTTTTTCAAGCCTTCGCTCCATACTGATACTATAATTCCTCTTTGTCAGTTGTTTGATTTTCTCCTTTATCCTCTTAACTGCTTTAATTCCCACTCGTATTCGGTATTGTCCTCGCATTCAGTAAAATGAGAAGCCTAGCAAGCTGCTTTTATTGGCAGAACTGATTTTGCTTTTCTCCTTATTCACTTTCAACTTTAGTTTCTTCTCGATATACTCGGTTATTCCTTTTAATACCCGCTCGGCTGCTTTATTGCTCTTTACATATATACTGCAATCATCTGCATACCTGACAAACTTATGCCCTCTGCTTTCGAGTTCCTTATCCATTTCATCTAACACTATATTTGACAGAACAGGGCTTAAAGGACTTCCTTGAGGAGTTCCTTCTTCTCTTGTGTTTACTATCCCTTCGACCATTATTCCGTTTGTTAGATATTTGCGGATTAATTTCAGCAACTGTTTATCTTCTATTCGGTGGCTTAGGGTTTGCATTAGTCTGTCGTGGTTTACTTTGTCAAAGAATCTTTCAAGGTCTATTTCTACAACATATTTGTCCCCTCCATTTATATATGTCTCCGCCTGTTTTACAGCTTCATGCGCTGATTTATTAGGGCGAAATCCATAACTATACGGACTGAATGTTTCATCATAGATTTGACTTAGTTTTTGGGCTATGGCTTGTTGGATTAATCGGTCTGTTACCGTTGGGATTCCCAACTTTCTTTTCCCGCCGTTTGGCTTCGGGATTTCTACTTCCCTGACTGCACTTGGATTATATCTGCCTTCCATTATTTTGGCTCTGATTTTTGACCAATGGAGCTTCATATGAGGCAGTAGTTCTTCAACTTCCATTCCGTCTATTCCGTTTGCTCCTTTATTCGATACTACTCGCTTTAAGGCTTTGCTCATATTTCCTTTGCCTAATATTTCTTCAAGCATTCTCTTTCCTTGTGCTTTTATTTGGTGGTTGGTTGTATTTCTTTTGTAGGGTTTATATCGGTTCGTTCGGCTACTTTATACTTTTACTTTCAGTTTCCAACTTATCCTCTGTATAACAGTTCCTTTATTCGGTTTTTCCGCTTTCTTTACTTTCCCGATACTCTGCCCTTCTTTCAACCGTTTAACGTTTGACCCTTCTTTCAACTACTTATTTTTTTGTTGAAATACTATGGTCGCTGCTGACTTCTGACGGTTCAATCATATATCGCTATATGGGTTGTCTCTGTGTCAGACTTTCGTCCCTTGACTGTTTGAGACTTTTCCGTCAGACCTCCCCGATTAAGAACGATAACTTTCCTCTCATATATCTGTCAGATTTACCTATGCAAGTTTCGGATAGTTTTGGACTTCGCTTTGTTAAGCAAGCTCGTCCTCTTGCATCTGCCTTTTATCTGCTTCCTGTTCGTCAGACCGAGATTTTGCCGCCGACTTCCTTTAGATTCCACCTCACGATGGACACCCTTGTCTTAAACTAACACTTCCCACTATCAGGGCGTGTTCGGGATTTTCACCCTATAGTTATCACCCATGTCGGGCGAACTTAAAAAAGGCTGCTTGAAACCAAGCAGCCTTTTCAATTTGTTCTAAGTTAAAAAGAATTACTTAACAACTTTAATTTCAACACGGCGGTTTAATGCTTTTCCGTCAGCTGTTTTATTATCAGCTACAGGATTTGCTTCACCGAGAGCTTTAACTGAAATTCTTGATGCGCTAACACCTTTTGCAACTAAATAATTTTTTACATTATTAGCTCTTTTTTCAGAAAGCGATGTATTTGATTTTTCATTGCCGTCAACATCTGTATATCCGACAACTTCAACATTTACACTAGGATGTGATAATAAAACGAAAGCATCCTGAGCAAGAATTGAAACATTCTCTGATTTGATTTTTGATTCATTTACATCAAAGTTAATTCCGATTAAAGCAATCTGTTCATTTGTTGCTTTAGCGAATTTCTCAACTTTTGATTCTACCATGTCTTCTAATCTTTTGTAATCGACCTGGGTAGGAGCAGTTTTTCCTGCATCAATCATTTTTTGAATTCTATCATAATCAACTAAAGAAGGTAAAGCATTTGTTGTTGTTGAACCTGCAGTTGATGATGATGTTGTATTATAAATATTGGTAATTCCACCGGGAGCATTATCACATAATTTTGAAAGCGGTCCGCGTTCCCAATAATATACTACACCAAGTTCACATGATACATATGCATCAAGTGTTCCACCAAACAAACCACCGCCAGGAGCTGATACTCCGTCAAAACGGTCTGTAGATACTTGATGGTATCCAAATTCTCCTTTAGCATCCCATTCTTTATTAATCGTGTATTTTGCACCAACAATAAAGTTAATGATAAGTTCACCGAATACGCTTTTATTTGGAATAATAGCAGTATTTGCTGAATTTTTAACAGTATAAGCTGCTAAGGCTAAACCTGTTCCAAAATAAAATTTATATGGATTGCATGGACCAAATGTGTATAAATAAGCTAATTCAAAAGTCTCAGCCGTTGTTGCCGGAGGAGTAGAAGAAGGGAGTGTTGCTCCAGATTTAGAAGTAAAATTTAAATAATCTAGTTTAAGTCTAAGAGCGTTTACCTCATCTA
>CAIWTC010000635.1 GCA_903915485.1 uncultured Ignavibacteriales bacterium
AAACCTTTATGGGAACAATTTCATTTTTAAATTTGCCTTCCTGAATGGCCTTGATGGCTTTTTGATGGGAGTTGAAAGAAAAGACATCTTGGTCTTCACGACTTATTTTGTATTCCTTAGCAACAGCTTCGGCAGTTAGGCCCATTCCCCAGTAGTGTTCGGGATGAGCTAAAGCCACTCCTGCATGAGGAACTATTCGCCAGCCACCCATCGGAATCAAACTCATACTTTCTGCACCTCCTGCAATGATGCAGTCTGCCATGCCTGCATGAATTTTAGCGGAAGCGATGGAAACGGTTTCCAAACCTGAAGCACAATATCTATTAACGGTTACCCCCGAAACTTTATCAGTATTGAGTGCCATAAGGGAAATAAGTCGCCCCATGTTTAAACCTTGCTCGGCTTCAGGCATTGCATTGCCCACTATCACATCGTCTACTTCCTCATGGGCAACGTTTGGAACTGATGCCATCAAATGCTTAATAACATCTGCAGACAAATCATCAGGACGTGTAAATCGAAATCCTCCTTTGTTGGCTTTACCAACTGCTGTGCGAAAGCCAGCTACTATATATGCGTTCATTTTTATTAGATTTGAGATTTGAGATGTGAGATGTGAGACCTAGGACGCGAGCGCATCTCAAATCTCAAATCTTATATCTCATATCTTAGTTTGAATAGTTTTTTGAAATGTATAATTCATTTTTTGTATTTCTTCAATCTGTTTTAAAAGTGACTCAAGTAAATCATTTGAAAGAAAAGTTAGTTTATTTGAAATAATCAGTTGTGTTTGTAATTCATATGATGAACCATTTGCTATTCCTAAGAAATGAAGAAATTCTTTGTTTGAGTTTCGACCTGCACCTTCAGAAATATTGGATGAAATAGAAACAACACACCTTCTGATTTGTGATGTCAAACCATAAACTTCTTCTTTTGGAAAATTGGAAGTCGCCTTGTAAACATCAACAGACAGAGCAATTGCTTTATTCCAAATTTTCAATTCCTTCAAGTTATGCATTTTTATTCTTCCTTTAAAATAGCTTTACTCAATTATTTTTTAAAATAGTATTTGTTTTAATCCTACCTCAACTTCTCTCATCTCATATCTCAATACTCACATCTCAATACTAAGAAACTAATTTCTTAAAATTTTACCTCCACTGATAATACTCTGTAATCTCTCCAGTGTCTTTCTTTCTCCACAAAGAGATAAAAATGCTTCCCTTTCCAAATCCAGCAAGTATTGTTCGCTTACTAAAGCCGGTGCGGATAAATCACCTCCGCATAAAACCCATGCAAGTTTTTGTGAAATCTTTGCATCGTGTTCGCTGATATAATTTCCGCTCAACATGGAGTTAGCTCCCAGATATGCTAATCCTAATGCTTGTTTGCCGAGCACACGAATATCTTTTCTGTATATCGGTTTAGTATATCCTTCTTTTGCAAGTTCAATACACTCTGCTTTAGCTTCTGCCAACACACGGTTGCGCGACACAACCACAATATCGCGTCCTTTTCGAAGATATCCTA
>CAIWTC010000636.1 GCA_903915485.1 uncultured Ignavibacteriales bacterium
ACATTACCCAGTCTGTAGTATTTCATTATGGCAGTACAAATGAACTAAGATGATTTCCATTAAAGTGTTTCTGGCCGTTCTGGCATTGCCGAAATTATGGTCGCGGCTGCTATAGATTTTTGTGAATTTTTCATTTAGTTTCTGCAAACCCGACGGTGAAAAACGGTAACCACTTGCAGATGCCATACCTGTGGCAATACTGACTAATTGAGCAGGATTATAATCTTCAAAAGAAAAAACATTTGTGAATCGTGAAGTCAACCCTGGGTTTGATTCCATGAAAGCTTGCATTTCACGGGTGTATCCCGCAACGATGACAATGAACTGACCTTTATAGTCTTCCATTCGTTTGAGTAAAGTTTCGATGGCTTCCTGTCCGAAATCACTTCCACCTCTTGCGAGAGTGTAAGCCTCATCTATAAACAAAGTTCCGCCCAAAGCTTTCTGAATTATTTCATCAGTTTTTATTGCAGTCTGGCCGGAATAACCTGCTACTAATTGGGCCCTGTCAACTTCAACGAGATGCCCTTTTTCAAGTATTCCCATTTCTCTGAAGATGCTGCTTATTAAGCGGGCAACGGTTGTTTTTCCTGTTCCAGGATTTCCGAGAAAAACTGAATGCAAAGGTTTTTGAATTACCTGCATTCCGCGCTCTTTTCTTACTTGAGCAATCTTCAGACTATTTACAAGTTTATCGACTTCTGCCTTGACTGAATCAAGTCCGGTCAAATCAGTTAGTTCTTTCATCAGGCTCTGAAGTTTGTCGGCATCACCTTTTACAGTCTGCTGACCGGAAGCCTTCTTCTTAGGAAGAATATCGTCAAGATCTTTTGTAATAATAGTTGTTCTGGACTCGGCGGTTAATTCACTTGCGGGAGTATCGCTAAGACGCAGGTTCATGGTTCTGACTGCTGCATCGAAAGTGTTGCGCACCAAGCGGGCATTACCGAAGTTTTTATCGCGGTTGCGATACAATTCATTAAAATGTTTAACCAACAGATACCGTGCATCCTCTGCAATTGTGAGTTTGCTTCCTTTACACATGCGTTCAAAGATTTCAATAAGTTCATCCGGATTGTAATCTTCGAAAGTAAAAACTTTTGTGAAACGGGATTTTAACCCGGGGTTACTTTCAAGGAAGGATTTCATTTCATCGGTATAACCGGCTGCAACTGTAATAAATTTCCCTCTGTCATCTTCCATGCGTTTGAGAAGAACATCAATTGCTTCCTGACCAAAATCGCCGCCGCTTTCTTTCTTCACTAACGTATAAGCTTCATCAATAAAAAGAGTTCCGCCCATGGCCTTGTTAATCATCGCGGTAGTTTTTGGAGCCGTTTCGCCGACATGCTGTGCCACTAAACCCTGTCTGTCAGTTTCAATCAATTGACCACCCGGCAAAATGCCAAGAGCAGAATAAATTTTACTAATTACACGGGCAACAGTCGTTTTACCCGTTCCCGGATTGCCTAAAAACAAAATATGCGATGAAAATTTCTTGCTTAATTCTTCGCCTGAATCACGGTAATACTTTGCCAGTTTTATAAGTTCATTTACATCTCTCTTTACTGATGAGAGTCCAGTAAGTTTATTTATTTCTGCATTTGCTTCGGCAAGCAGTTCTTCATTGACAGGTGCCTGGAAACTTTTCTTTGCGTCACCGGAACTGAAGATTTCCATCATATCTTCTAAAGAGATAGTGGTGAGTTTTTCTTTTGTCCGTTCATGCTTAGCTAATTTCAAGTAGCGTCGGCTGACCTGTATCTTAGCATCCTCAAAAACTTTTCTTACTGTTCTGGCATTACCGAAGTTTTTATCACGGGCACGATACAGTTTTGTGAACTCTTTGAGAAGAAGTTTTTCTGCATCTTCTGAAACACGATAATCTTCGTCAATAACCATCTTGCGGAATATGAGCATCATTTCATCGGGAGTGTAATCATCAAACATGAAGTGGTGAGTAAAACGAGATTTCAATCCCGGATTTGCTTCAAGAAAATCAGTCATCTCATTCGGGTATCCGGCTGCGATAACAAAGAATTCTCCTTTTTTATCTTCCATCCTCTTAAGCA
>CAIWTC010000637.1 GCA_903915485.1 uncultured Ignavibacteriales bacterium
GCAATAATGAATCCCGCAATGAATGCGCCGATGCTGAATGATATTCCTAACAGATAAGTCAGGTATGCTGTGCCGAATAATATCACAATCATTGTAGAAGTAAACACTTCGCGGGTTCTCAATTTTGAGATAACAAATAAGAGTTTGGGGATAATATATCTTGAAAACAGAATTACGAAGGTCAGTATTACTGCTGCGGTTAATATCTTAGTAATGAAAAATGTGAGGTTGAAACTTGAGTCATTGCTGAGCAGCGGCAGAAGAAGTATTACCGGGATGACAAATAAATCCTGAAATATTAAAATCGATACGCCGATTTTTCCGTGAGGGGAGTCCATCATATCTTTTTCACGGAATATCCTGAGAACAATCGCGGTACTTGAAAGCGAGACTAAGAGTCCCCAAAATATTGACTGCTTAATTGGAATATTCAGCAGGGAACATAAGGCTATAGTAATAGTTATGGTTCCCAGAACCTGCATGCTGCCGAAAATTAAAAGGTACTTTTTGATTTTCATCAACTTGTCGATTGAAAGTTCAAGTCCGATTGTGAACATCAGCAGAATAACACCAAGTTCGGCCATCACATCTGTTGAGGCGCTCTTGGAAATAAAGTTAAAACCCGATGGTCCAATGACGATACCTGTAACTAAAAAGCCAACAATGATAGAGATTTTTGTTTTCTTGAAAAGATAAATGATAGGGATGGAGATGGCAAGAATTATTGCTATGTCGCGGAAGATTGAAAATTTATCCATAGAAAATTGCCAAACACTCTAAGCTTGAAAATGGGTTTATTTATAACTCACAATTATTATTTCACAATCCCTTGGATTTGTTTTACGAAATCGGGATTAGAAATATTTACGCATTCAAAATTGTTTATGCTTCCACCTGATTCAAGAATCAAGGAGAGTATTCCAAACGACATTGCAATTCTATGGTCACCGAATGAATCGAATACAGGAGATTCATTAAGTTGATTTTCACTTTTGACTATGTGTAATCCGTCAGGAAATTCTTCAACCTCAACTCCGAGGGCTCTCAGATTTTTAACCATTGCAGAAATACGGTCTGATTCTTTAACTCTAAGTTCTGCTGCATGCAAAAATTCAAAATCTCCTTCTGCCATTAGTCCACATATTGTAAGTACCGGCAGTTCATCAATTATAAGCGGAATTGCTGAAGCGGGGATGGTGATGTTCTTCAACTTGCTTGAACGCACAATTAAGTTTCCAATCGGCTCGCCGAGCGAACTCTTTACAGGCTGAATTTCAATATCAGCGCCCATTTGCTTTAGCAGTTCAACATAGCATGCTCTCTGCGGATTAAGAGAAACATTATTTATTGTAAGTTCACTGTCTTTTGAAAGGAGTGTAAGCACTATAAAAAACGCGGCAGATGAAATATCGCCGGGGACAAAAATCTCAAATGGGTTTGGATAATTTTTCTTTGATGCAGTTATGATGTTTTGCGAATCTTTTTGTTCGACACGAAGGTTCAGCATAAGTTCAGTGTGATTCCTGCTGGGAAGATTCTCAATAATTGTTGAAGGTTCATCTAAGTGCAGGGCGCTTAATACTATAGCGCTCTTGATTTGCGCGCTTGGAATTGGAAGTACATAATTAATTGGTGCAATATTATTGCTCGGTTCGATTCTCATTGGAAGAGTATTTTCATCAGTAGGGAAGAAATTGCCTCCCATTTGTCTCAGCGGCTCGATGATTCGTTTCATGGGACGCTGTGAAAGTGATTCATCACCAATCATTGTTGAAGAAAAGTTTTGATTCATCAGCAGACCGGAGAGAAGTCGTGCGGTAGTTCCGGAGTTACCTGCATCCAAATAAGAAGATGTTGCCTTGAACCCTTTATATCCGCGGCCTTTGATAATCAAGTCTTTGCCTTCATTGTTGATTTCGCAGCCTAGAGATTTGAAAATTCCCGCTGTTGAATTCACATCTTCAGAGCCTGAAAGATTAGAAATTTTAGAAATACCATCTGCCATGCAGGCGAAAATTACCGCACGGTGGGATATAGACTTATCGCCTTTGTATTCGATTGTTCCTGAAACTCTGTTTATCTTTTCAAACTTCTGCATTTGTACGGATATCTTTCGCTAATAATATTTAATAATTCTAATGGAAGTTAATAAAAAATAGGTTAAATGAATACGGCGTGCTGCATAAAGTTCAATCAATCAAGGTTGAAAGAAATTTATTTTCTTAAGATATTTTTCGACTATTAGCTGGGTTTTATCTGTAGGGGAGTTGATGTACATTTCTTTATGCTGTCTCTGACGTGCTGCTTCATAAAGAATGATTGCGGTTGCTACGGAAACATTAAGACTTTGAACCATGCCGTGCATAGGGATATAAACTTTTTTATGTGATTGTACAGCCGCATCTTCAGAAATTCCGCGGTGCTCGTTCCCCATAACAATAGCGCAGGGAACGGTAAAATCAACATCAAAGATACTGACTGAATCAGCCTCAAGCGTGGAAGCGTATATAGTTAAGCCTGAACTTTTCAAGTTGTCGTAGCATTCGGTGATGGAATTAAATTTTTCCCGTTCAACCCATTTGAATGCAGAAGCAGATGACTTCTTTCCGATTTTTGGAAACTTTTCTGTGGTATAAACTAATGAGATAAGCGGTATGCCGACAGCATCGCAAGTACGCATAATTGCGCTTACATTATGTGGGTCATGAATATTTTCCAATACTAATTTAAGGTCGGGCTGCCGTTTGGAGGCAGTATCTATCATCTTAAGTTGGCGTTTGGTGTATTCGGTTGACATTAGTATAGTTAATTGTATTTCCGTAAGTGTAATTTATGGATTTCCGCCTACGCGGAAATGACAGTAATATGGCAGTTATGTATGAAAGGGTTAAGCTTTTTCAAATCCAAGCTTATAAGTTTTATTGACAAAATCATCTTTTGTTTTATCAAGCTTAAATCTGGTTTCAGCAGGTAGTTTCAAATAATAGGAAATTGTTTCTGTGATTTTCTCCATAACTTCTTCTTCAGTATGTGCCCAAGTATCGCATCCTTTTATGGTAGGAACATGAGCCTCAAAACCATCATCGGTCTTTGCAACGAGAATGGTTAAAATCAATAGGAGCCTCCTGCCGAGGATGAATCACCCATAACAATTTTAACGCTTGCACTTGCACCGATTCTATCCGCGCCTGCTTCTGCCATTGCTTCAGCATCTTCTTTAGTACGAATGCCACCCGATGCTTTTACACCGACTGCAGAACCTACTACATATCTCATGAGCGCGATATCTCCGACGGTCGCGCCGCCTTTCGAAAATCCGGTAGAAGTTTTTACAAAGTCAGCACCTGCTTTTTTGCAGATTAAACATGCTTGAATTTTTTCTTCATCAGTTAGAAGAGCAGTTTCAAGGATAACTTTGAGGACTAATAATTTTGGTTTGGTTGTAAGAACAACCTGATGAATATCGTTGAAGACATAATCATAGTTTTTGCTCTTTAGCATTCCCACATTAAGAACCATGTCAATTTCTTCCGCACCGTTTGCAATTGCTTCTTCGGACTCTAATCTTTTGACTGCGGTCGTGGTTGCTCCTAATGGGAATCCAATGACCGTACATACTTTTGCAATAGAACCTTTAAGAAGTTCGCTGCAGAGCGGAACATATCCGGGGTTAACGCATACTGATGCAAAATTATATTTGCGGGCCTCTTCGCAAAGTTGAACGATTTCAGCTGTCGTTGCATCAGGTTTCAGCATTGTGTGGTCAATCATTCTTGCAAGTTCGGTGTCATAAATTTTTTCGCCAACACCGATACCTGCGGCAATTCTGTCCGCACCGGATTTCATAATGTTCTTTACTGCAGCAGGTTGGGTGATAACATTTGTTTCCCATCCGCGGCATGAATCACCGTGGCAATAAAAATCCCGCAGTGCTTTTTCTAACAGCACCTGGGATACAACTCGATTAATGTTTTGGTCTTTCATAATAACACTTTTAATTTTTATAATTCTTTTGTTTAGTGAATATTTTAATTCTTCTATCTGTCATAAACCGTTGAAACGGTTATAAAAAACTTACCGTCCTTAAAGCACCCCAATGAATTGGGGTGTTAATATAAGGTTAATTTGAGATGGTTCGTTTCATAATTAATAACTTATAACTCATAATTTATAACTTGTTCTGCATTTTGTATGCAAGAAAAGTATTCTTCAGCAGGAGTGCTATTGTTGTCAATCCTACTCCTCCCGGTACAGGGGTAATAAAACTTGACTTTGGGGCAACATTCTCAAAATCAACATCGCCGACTA
>CAIWTC010000638.1 GCA_903915485.1 uncultured Ignavibacteriales bacterium
AGAGAAAATAATATAAGTGGCGAAATAAATACTTCACTTATTACTTTATACAACAACATGATTGATACTCAAGCTTCAAAGAGCAAAAAAAGTAATAATATTTTCAAGAATATGTTTGGGACTAAAAGCTCCAAGTCAGAGCATCACCACGACCCGGTGTTCTGTAAAAAAGAAATTTTGAAAATTAAAGAAGAAATTGAGCAGATTATTGAAAAGTATAGTCGGGTTGATTCAGAGCGCTTCAGCTCTAATAGCGGATGATTGGGAGAAAATAAATTCTCTCCCAATATCCTTTGAGAAATGGATTAAAAATAGAAATCTATAACAGATACTTCTTCAGCCTCAGCATCCCTGCGCTTCAGATACGAAATAAAATCCTTCGCAATTACTTCTGTCTTTTTTGATTTATACTTTTCGAGCAGTTCCTCTAATTGTTTATGATCAAAACTACTAAGCACATAGTGTTTTTCTTCATGATCATCAAAAAAACGATAAACTATTTTTCTCTGTTTTTTCATTTGTTTTCCTACATAACTATTAGATTAATATCGTATCAGAATGAAGAATGTCTGAATAAATTCCTGACATAATTAATTCTTTATTTTTTATTGCCTTAGCATGTGAGTCAAGAACAAACCTGCGGGCTGTAAACAAGCGCTTGCTGTCTTCATTAGCTTCTCTTAAAAGCAAACATCCGACATAAAGACTGCCGTACATTTCAACTAATTCTTTCATTGCAATGTCCTGATAACTTGTATCTTTTTTTGCTTTTATAAAGCTAAGACATTCGCTAAACACTTCACGCATTTCTAAAAGATATTTCAATAAATCCTGAATACTTCCTTTATAATCTGCGCCTAACCATTTTCCGATATATTCGCCAACTGCATCATTAAGAACTCCGCCTGAAGCAGCAACTATCTGAAGTTGTGTGGTGCCTTCATATATGTTGGTAATTCTTGCATCTCTGAACAAGCGTTCAATACTAAACTCCTTCATATATCCAGTTCCACCGTGAATCTGCATACCGTCGTAGGCTATTTTGTTAACGCCTTCAGTTAAGAAGAATTTAGTTAATGGAGTAAGGAAAGCAAGAATTCTTGATGCTTCTTTAAGCTTGTCATTCATTTCAGCTACAGATTTTTTCTCTGCTTTAAGTTTCTCTACTTCAATCTCGTACATTTCTTTTCTATCCAACCAAACGCAGGTATCATAGAAAAGCGAGCGGTGCGCTTCTAAAGTAGTTTTCATTTCGATGAGCATATTTGCAATAACCGGGAGATTATAAATCGGAGTTCCGAACTGTTCACGGGCTTTGGCATAATTCAATGCTTCCTCATAGGCTGCTTGCGCAATTCCTAATGATTGAGCACCTATACCTACTCTTGCACGGTTCATCAAATAGATTACATACTTAAGTAATCCAAATCTTCTCGAACCAACTAACTCAGCAGGAGTGTCATTGAACTGAAGTTCGCATGTCGGACTTCCATTAATTCCAAGTTTATGCTCGATTCTTCTTACGATGACAGTTTCATCTGCTTTACAAACAAGCATACTAAGTCCACGGGCATCTTTAGTACCAACTTCGGTTCGTGCTAAAACAAGGAGAACCTCGCCGTTACCATTAGTGATAAATCTTTTAACTCCGCGCAAGAACCAGTTACCTTTTTCATCCTGATAAGCAGAAAGTTTTACTGCCTGCAAATCAGAACCCGCATCAGGTTCAGTAAGTGCCATCGCACCGGTATATTCTCCGTTGCTGAACTTAGGCAGATACTTTTCTTTTTGTCCATCATCGCCAAATTGAGCGAGAGTTCTGGCAATATCCTGCAGACCATATATGTTCATCAATGAAGCATCCGCACGGGATATCATCTCTACTGACATCATATAAATAGTTGTAGGGAAATTTAATCCTTCGTATTCGCGGGGAATAATCATTCCCATCAGTTCTGCTTTTGCAAGAACTTCTAATGATTTCTGTGTTCCTTCAGCATAAGTAACTTTACCATCATGGAAAGTTGCTCCTACTTCATCCACTGCAGCAGCAGTCGGGGCAATATAATTTGCGGCTAAATCGCCTGCCACTTCCAAAATTTTGCGGTAATTTTCAATCGCATCCTCATAGTTAACAGGAGCGTAAGAATATTTCTCTGCTTGTTTATAATTATCTTCATAAAGACTAACGACTTCACGAATATTTAATTTTTCGAAGTGGTATAATAAATCAGAATTATCTAAAAAATAATTTGGCATAATATCATCTCAACTTTTGCTTAAACACATTGATAAATAAAGGAAGGATTTGTGAAGCATCTCCAACAATTCCATAATGAGCAACACTGAAAATAGGTGCATCAGGGTCGCTGTTGATTGCAATAATCTTATTGGATTCCTGCATACCGGCACGATGCTGAATTGCTCCTGAGATTCCGACAGCTATATACAATTTAGGGCGAACAGTAACTCCGGTCTGACCTACTTGTCTGTCAGAGGTTACAAAGCCTGCATCAACCGCAGCACGGCTTCCTGCAACTTCGCCGCCTATTGTAGCAGCCAACTCATGAATCAAACGGAAATTCTCCTTAGTAACAAGTCCGTATCCGCCTGCAACAATAATCGGAGCGCCTTTAAGATTTACTTTATTTTCTTTGCGGTGCTGTTCAATTATTTCAATTATTGAATCAGTATCATTCGAAAGAAACGGAACTCGTGTAATTTTTCCTGCCACTGGAGTTTCTAGTGGATCCATACGCATAACTCCCTCTCTGACAGTTGCCATCTGAGTAGCAACATCAGGAGAAATAATTGTTGCGATGATATTTCCACCAAATGCCGGACGAATCTGAAGCAGAAGATTTTTATAATCTTTTCGCAGATACTTTACATCAGAAATCTGTAAGTCGGTACAGTCGGCAGTCAATCCGCTTTTTGAGTGAGAAGCAACTCTAGGAGCCAAATCTCGACCTACTATTGATGCTCCAAACAAAAATATTCCCGGCTGATGTTCATCAACAAGCGAGGTTAGAATTCTGCTATAAGGCATCGTGCGGTACTGTGATAAAAATTCATCTTCTATTAAGTATGATTCCTCAACACCAAACCGGAATGTTTCAATTGCAAGGTTTTCAACTTTATCACCAATTACAACTGACTTTAATTTCCCGTTAAGTATTTCGGCTAATTTTCTTCCTTTAGATAAAAGTTCAAAGCTGACATCGGATGCTTTTCCGTTATGCTGCTCAATGAATACCCAAACATCATTATTTCTTTCCATAATTCTCATCCAAAAATGTGATCAACCATTAACTTATCAATTAAATCTCCAATGCCGGCCTTTGAAGGCTCAAACATATCATGTTTACCGCCGCCGAGAACAACAGATTCAACTTTGTGAACCTTTGTAGGCGAACCGGCAACTCCACAGCGCTCGACATCCAATTTAAGATCATCCATAGTAAGAGTTTTGATATACAATTTCTTTGCTATGTATTCTTCTTTTAATTGATCAATGTACAACAATGAATTTCCTTCGGTCATTTTCTCTAACTCTAAAAGTGTTTTAGCATTTTTATAAGTCATGATTCTACGGGCCTTGTATGGTCTTGGGGAAACAGCATCTTTAAGTACTGTAACCAATACAGGTAATTTAGAACTGAGAATCTCGTATCCGCCTTCAATTTTTCGCTTAGCGGTCAGTTTTCCGTTCTCAACTTTAATAATTTCTTCGGTATAAGTTATTTGAGGCAAATTTAGCTTCTCGGCAGTTTGAGGACCTACCTGAGCAGTGTCACCATCAATTGCCTGTCTTCCGGCAAAGATAATGTCATAGTCGCCAATTTTGTTGATTGCCTCTGAAAGCACATAGGAAGTTGCCAAGGTATCAGCACCGGCAAATTTTCTATCGCTGATTAAAATTGCTTCATCAGCGCCCATATACAGACATTCCCGAAGGACATCTGAAGCGCGGGGAGGTCCCATCGTTACAACAGTCACCCTGCCGCCGTGCGTATCCTGCACCTGCAAAGCCAATTCAAGAGCGACTCTATCTTCGTGGTTGAAGATAGCGGGTAATAATGCCCGGTTGACTGTTCCGTCATCCTTCATCACCTGTCCGGAGATATTAGCGGTGTCGGGAACTTGTTTCACCATAACTATGCTATTTATTGCCATATTATCTTTGATTTGTTAGTAAATACATAAGTTGTTAATTATCAAATTTTGTGCCTTGACAAAAGCTTGATTTTCCTTTTATTTTAGCCTATTTTGCTATATTCTTAGAGTAAAATCAGTTTTTATTCTCATTTTTAAGAAGAACTTTCTATTTTAGAAAGTACTTTTTTTCATTTAATATAAATATTTACAATTATATGCTCAGAATCGGTACATGCAGCTGGAAATATGACAGTTGGGAAGGATTAGTTTATTCAGACAAAAAAGGGATCAACTTCCTTCGCGAATATTCAGCAATTTACAATACGGTTGAAATCGACCAGTGGTTTTGGTCGCTTCATGGTATAAATAATATCACACTCCCACAAAAAGATACAGTTTTGGAATATAATAATTCCGTCCCTGAAGAGTTCAAATTTACGATAAAAATTCCAAATAGCATTACTCTAACTCACCAATATTTGAAAAACAAAGGCACTGATTTAACTGCGAATCCTCATTTTTTGAGTCCGGATTTATTTAATGCCTTCTTCGATTCCATCGAACCGCTCCATTCAAAAATTGGCGCTTTAATGTTTCAGTTTGAATACTTGAATAAATCAAAGATGGGTTCAGTTCAGGAGTTTATCGAAAAATTTGAGGCGTTTACCGAGAGAATCAATCCTGAAGCGCGTAAAAAACTTGCAGTAGAAATAAGAAACCCGAATTATTTAGTAAAACCGTTTTTTGACTACCAGTGTAAAGAAAACATTGGATCTGTTCTTCTGGAAGGTTACTATATGCCGCCTGTCTGGGAAACATTCTCAAAATTCAGAGAGCAATTAATTTCGCCGCTAATCATTAGACTGCACGGTCCAAACAGAAAAGAAATTGAAACTGCATCTAACGGTAAATGGAATAAAATTCTTGAACCAAAAGATGAAGCGTTGGCAAAAGTTAGTTTGATGATTGAGTACTTTAAGCAGAAGAACACAGATGTATATGTAAATGTAAACAATCACTTTGAAGGTTCGGCACCTCTGACAATTGAAAGACTACAAAACCAACTTAAGTCACTATCGACTTAGAATGTCTTCCAGTTTATAGATATGATAAACACCCTTTAGTTTTCTATAGATAAATAAGATAGGCGTCTTCCAATTAACTTTTTGCTGAATTAGTCCATGCGGGTCAATGCCGGAAAGTTTTTTCTGGATTCTCTTCTTCATATCCTCAAGCGCAATTAGATATGGTTTGTAAATTAGACTTATAACATTGTTACTTAAATCCCTTCGACCGAATTCAACCATTCCGCCTGAAAGAAGTCTCAAGTAATGGAAGTGATAAAATACTAATTCGAAATCTCTGCGGGTAGCATTGTCGGTACAAAATAATTTTCCGTCTTCATTTATAATGGTGTACTGCTGAACATTCCAGGCAGCAACACCACCGCCAAGATGATTGAGAGAATGCACTCCATCGAATTTCATTTCCCAGTCATTGAGGTATCCCTGATCACCGAATTTTCCCTCTTCATGTCTGTCAAAGCACCATTCCAAGCATCTCTCTCGCCACCATTTTAACGCCATCATACCGCGTTCATCATTTTTAATAGTAACAAACTGTACACAGAACTTACCGTTCTTTTCATCGAGAGCATACTGCTCAGAGTACCGATGTTCAGTTAATAAAATTGAGCGTTTACCCATCTCAGCAAAAAACGGCTCGGGAGAAGAATAAAAATAAAGATCTGCGTCGATGTAGGTGCAATTATCTAATGAGTAATGTTCGATACAGTACAAAATTGTTGATGGTGTGCAAGTCCAACAGTATTCCGCAACAGAACGCGTACTTTTTATCTCAAGTAATTTTTCATCCTCAAACTCTTTGAGCGAAATTACTGTTACGAATTCAAGTTTTTCCCCAATTAGATAATCATAACATACCGAATCAAAAGCGAATATGTAAAGATGAAAATCTGTACTTACGCTTTTTAATGATTCGTACATCACCATTCCACGCGAAAGAAAATTTGAATCAAACAGAGTGCAATAATTTCTCATTGGAGTCCTAACATTTTTGTTAATTTAGTTTTAATTACCGGAATCAATTTTAAAATTGAAACCTTTCTGATTTGTGCTTTTGAAAAATCATGTAACTTATAAAACATCTCACACTCCGTACTTTGTCTCCCCTTTTCAGCAATCTCTAATGCAAATCCATGCTGCTTTGTAATAGAAGCAAATGCCCATGCTAACAACAGTTCTCTCTCTTGTGTTAAATTTTCACAACCGTTAAGAAAGAGCATCTCGCCCCATCCCGGAGAAGTTTTATGTGAAAATGAAATTAATTTTCTTGTAAAATCATTGTC
>CAIWTC010000639.1 GCA_903915485.1 uncultured Ignavibacteriales bacterium
AAGTTTATAATTTGAAAGTTAAATAAGGACAGATATGAAACGCAATATGTTGATGTTATTACTTGTGTTGATTTCGTTTACAATGTATTCACAGGAAAAGGGTGCAACGATTAAGTTAGGTTATTATAATCCGGGTGTTTCTGACGGCGGATTTATAATTGGTGGACAGTGGGTAAAGGAGATAGATGAAAATTTAGGCATGGGCATTTCCATTGACTGGTTCAAAAAAAACTATATTGACCAGAAACTTGCTAACGAGTATAAAAACTCTAGTACCCTTGGAAGCGACTACGAATTGAAAGCAACTACAAACCTTTATTCTTTTCCTGCCCAATACTTTATTAATGTTAAAGTATTAAATCTGAAAAAATTTGATGTTTATTTGACTGCAGGGCTTGGGCTTGATTTCCTTTTTATTAATTATAAGAGTTACCAGACACCAATTAAGGATGAAATGAAAGCAGCAGTTGATTTTAGTTGGAGAGTAGGTACGGGAGTAGTTGTCCCACTTGGTTCAAAGTCAGATATTATCTGTGAAATAGCATATCATTCTTCAAATCCCAGTTGGAATTATGAAGTAATAGATGGAGTAACTATGAAAACATTCGAAAGGTCTTATGATATGTCGGGGCTGATGTTTAGAATGGGAATTAAGTTTTATTATTGAGAATTAAAGTCAAAATAGTTTCAGTTCCCTCGGGAGTGATATTATAAGCGAGGCTTTCTGCATGATAACGCATCAGGTAGAGACCGCGTCCGGAATCTTTCAATAAGTTTTCAGGCTCTGTCGGGTCTGGGATTTTGGATGGGTCAAACCCGGCGCCTTGGTCTTTGATGTGTAGAACTAATTTGTTTTCTTCCAGGAAAGCATTTAGAGTAACTATTTTTGCCGAATCTTTTTTGTTCCCGTGAATTATAGCATTAGTAATAGCCTCCGTAACCGAGAGTAAAAAGCCCGGAATTTTATCAGGGTCCATTCTCGATTCTTGAGCAAGGATATCCACAAAATTCTCTACACGAGAAAGTTCTTTAGGATCACTCTGAATTTCTAGTTTATACTGTTTCTTTTCCAAATCAAAAAAATTGTTTAATTGAAAATACTAAATTTCTAAAAATGAACAACTAAAATTTATAAGAAACTGTTGTCTGAAATGAAGATTGGCTATAAGGATTTTCATTCCTTCGGGAAATGAACTCCAGCCAACCGCTGAATCTAAAGACAAAATAGTCCTTTAAGAAGAGGGAAACCTCAGTTGAAGGACCAACACTTCTGTAAGACATTTCCTCACTTTTAACTGCTCCCTTAAAGGTTGATGTCAATATTGAGAAATACCTTAAGCCTATCGCCACCTCTGAGAATCCCCAATTATTGAATAGCTGAACATGATAAAACCTCTCGTTGTTGTCTCTCAAAGGGGCAACGGTGAAGCTTTTCCAGTCCATTGAGGCCTGTTCAGAATATTTCAAATAAAGTGTAAATTTGAACCTGACGGATGGTTTTAAGGGTACCGAAAGTGAATCGCTAAGCAAGAGTTGCCGGAATGAAAAACTCTTAACCCCGGAAGTCAAATCTTCGTAATCATAAATCGTATAGTTTGACATTAAGTCATAAGTGGCAACATTAGAAAAATATTTGGATTGCAGGTTTGACGAAGATTGTAAGCGCAATATTTTATTTGAATTATTATTTGAACTTCGGGCCGATGCGATATAAACTAATTTACTGGTTGTTCCTTCAAGTATAGCAGATACCGAAAACCATGGCAGCAGTTTTCTTGAGTACTGGACTCTAGCGATTGACAGCAATTCATCACGGTCATCTTTATTCATTTCGCTGGGTGTGTCGTACTGAAGTTTTGTATGAGATGCAACGATGTTAACAATATCTTTTTCGGATAACACTAACTGTGAAGACCATGAAAGAGATATCCGTTTCGAAGAATTGTTCATCATCATTTCCTTGTTTAACAAGTCATCGTATAGAATGTCGCCGAGATTCTTTTTATTTGGGATAGTGCGTTTTTCATCTCGCTCCTGGAAAATTATTTTGAAGCGGGAATCGGTACTTTTTGTTAAATACAGCAGCTCGGCCTGTGTTTCAAGTTTAAATTCATTTATGCGTGATGGAACTGCTGCCGGAGCAGGGTTCTTATCGGGATAGTAATAGTAATTCCTGTCAACTTGATGATTGAAATATGAAGCAGACAAAGTGCTGTTGATTTCCGGTGTAATCGAAAGATTTAATAACTTATTCTCAATTCCGTAACTTTGCTCTGTTCTTTGCTGAATATTTTTTGTTATTCCAAACTCAGCAGCGGTCACAGTATCCGCTTGAAGATAAAAATCGTTTCTCTGTAATTCGTAATATGTACTCAATGAATTACTTAATAGCGAATTGTCCACTGTCTCTATAAGTAATGAAACTTTGTTTTGTTTATTGGTCCTGGGTTTAATTGATTCATTACGCATCTTAAATTCAGAACTGAAAATCAAATCAAGCATCTGCATTTTTCTGAATCCTCCTTCTGCCTCGAGAATATTACCCTTATCCGTAATATCCACTTGGGTGTTTGATGTTATTCCCCCCATCACTGCGAGATAAACTGAATCAGTAAAAAAGTACTTGGAAAATATTTCAGAAGATGCACGATTCGAAGAGTTTATTGCGCTTCGCCTTGAGTCCTTAAAGTTTAGGTAATCCTGAAGCAAACCGAAAGAAAGATTATCTATTGCTGAATAATCAATGCCGAAGCGGAACTTATGTGTTTCGCTCAAACTTTTTTCAGATGAGTGAATTGCTGATGCAGAATAGTTATCAAACAGGTAGTACTGCAAATTATCTAAGCGGTTCTGATAGTTGATACTGCTTAAGAAATATGAAGTGTTGTTCTGCTTGTCGAAAGAAGACGCTACTTTATTTGGAAGCTTTTTGACTGAAAGAAAAAATAATGAATCAGGCTGATACTGGGCAAATAATAGCGCAGGGAAGACAATAAAGAAAAAATATTTTCTCATTTTAATTGTTTTCGATGCTATTATTGCGAATCATACAAATCAAATAGTTATATAACAATTGCCGGTATATTTCAGTATAATGAAATAACAGAAAATCCTATCAAAAAGATGCGCGCAAAACTATCAGTTGATTTCGAAAACATTTCCTCTTGCTGGTATTTCTACATTTGAAAAATTGTCTGCGAGAAGCCGTTCCTTTAATTTCAACTGTTGGTCGTTATCGCCGTGAACCAGGAATATGGTTTTCAATTGTTTCTTGTCGAATGTATTTAAGTAGTGCAGAAGTTCGTTAGAGTCTGCATGCGCACTGAGGGAGTTAAATACTATAACTTCTGCTTTGACATCATATTCATCGCCTAAAATACTAAGCGGAGTAACTTTTTCAACAAGTTTTCTGCCAAGAGTATACTCAGCACAATATCCCACGATAAGGATTATGCTTTTTGGGTTTGAAATATTATTCGCTAAGTGGTGCTGAATTCTCCCTGCCTCAGCCATTCCTGAAGATGAAATTATCATGCATGGTCCTGGAACTTTATTCAAGTTTTTGGATTCCGTAACATTTTTAACATAATTCAATTGACTGAAGCCAAACGGGTCTTGATGTTTTAGTATATAGCGTGATGTCTCAAAGTCAAAGCATTCTGAGTGTTCGCGGAAAACTTGAGTAGCATTTACGGAAAGGGGACTGTCAACATATATTGGAATACGCGGTGCTTTTTTCTGCTCGAATATTTCGTTTAGTAAATAAACCAATTCCTGAGTTCTTCCTACGCTGAAAGAGGGGACTATTATCTTTGATTTTTGCTTGACTGCCTTATTCAGCACTTCTGCCATCTTTTCGCCTGATAGGTTGTAAGAGTCGTGGAACCTTCCTCCATAAGTACTTTCGCAGATAAGATAATCTATATCGGGGATTTTTTCAGGGTCGCGTAAAATAGGCAAGTTAGGCCGTCCAAGGTCACCGGAAAAAGCTAGGCTAATTGTTTTACCGTTTTCTTCAATCATCAAATGAACGATTGAACTGCCGAGGATGTGTCCAGCATCAAAAAAAGTAAGACGGATGCTATCGAAGATATCAATATCTGTGTGGTAATCTACCGCTTTGAAAAGCGACATGGTGTTATCGACATCTTTTTGGTCGTAGAGTGGTTCAAAAGGGTTTTTGCCTTGCTTGATTCTTCGCGCATTTACATATTCAATATCCCGTTCCTGAATGTGTGCACAGTCCGTGAGGAGCAGTGTGCACAGGTCGCGCGTGGCTTTGGTGGCATATATAGTTCCGTTAAAACCTGCTTTAACTAATGTAGGTAAATTTCCTGCATGGTCAATATGTGCATGCGAGAGAATGACGATATCTATTTCTTTTGGTTTGAATTTATCGAATGTTTTGTTTGTCTCGAAGGCTTCTTTTCTTTTGCCTTGGTACATTCCACAATCAAGCAATATTTTGCGCTTGTTAACATGAAGTAAGTGCATTGATCCCGTTACGGTTTGCGCTGCGCCGATAAACTCGATTTTCATAAATACCTCAAATAAATTAATTAACTGTTCTTTTTGAAAACTATTGAAATCCATTCGTTCATGGAGTTCGTTTCGATTTTTTCTAATCCTAATTTTAGATATTCTTTTAGAATATCTTCCTCATCCTCATTTAGTAGTCCGGATAATATTAATATACCGTTTAATTTAATCTTCTTAACGATTTGGCTTGCGAGTGAGAGCAGGGGATTCTTCTGAATATTTGCAAGTACCAAATCAAAATCCGTTTCGGGAATGTCTGCTACATCTGCTGTTCTGATTTCTACTATATTAGTGACCGCGTTAAGTTCACAATTTTCAATCCCGTTTTCAAGGCACCAGTCGTCGTTATCAAAGGCTATAGCACTTTTGGCTCCAAGTTTTACGGCTGCTATTGCCAATACGCCTGTACCTGTTCCGATATCCAAGACTACATCGTTAGGAGAACAAAACTTTTCAATTGCACGAATCATTAATTTTGTTGTCTCGTGTTCACCTGTGCCGAATGACATCTTAGGGTCAATAGTTAAAACTATTTCATCACCTTTGGGAATGTACTCTCTGAAGGTTGGTCTTATTACAAATCTATCGGAAACCTGGATTACATTAATTGAACTTTCCCATTCGGCATTCCAATTTTTTTCTTCTAATATAGTTTCAACCATCGAAAAAGATTCGAGCATGTTTTCGTTCTTGAGTTGTGTTAGAAAGGAAGTTAATTCTGTGGAATCATATTCCGGCGGGAAAAATAATTTCACTACAGTTTCTGAAACTTCTTCAATACCATACGGTTCAACT
>CAIWTC010000640.1 GCA_903915485.1 uncultured Ignavibacteriales bacterium
CATTATAATATAACAAGTTACGGGGACGAAATTTTAAGAAAATGATTGATTCTATTCCTTTTAAGCTAAGAGTCGGTGGTTACTCTGAGAGCCCGGTTGAGAGCCAACCCGCCAAATAATGAAGAATAATGGAAGTGTTTAGCTCTCCTGCAACATTATAGTCATAAGGACATAGGGTACTCTATTTTATGGCTTTTTTCCGGTTACGCAAACCAAATGGAGACATTTTGGAGACATGGAGTAAAAAAGTGCTGTAAATGAGCTAAAAACGACGGTTATGGAGATTCAAAGCGAATCCCTCCCTTTCCGCTATATTTGTGTAGTAAATTCTTCATTTTATACAATGTTGTGTAATTATTTAGTTTTGATAAATTAATTATGAAAAAATTAATCCTGTTTGTTTGTGCTTTATTCATTGCAGGCTGTTCAAAAAGCGTCGATTACAAATATTCCGACGGATTTCCGGAAAAAACCCTCACTTATGGCAATAATGCTGATTCAACATTTAGATCTATTCAAACTGTCCGCCAAGGTGACGGAACATTAAAAGTTTTATTAACCGGATGGCAAGTTGTAGAATACGGTATTTTTGTTAATGCGGTTAGGAACCAAAAATCATTAATAGTTAATCTCATGGGGGAATGCGGTACTGTTCCATCGAAGACAACGAAAAAACTTACATTGGGATACGAAATCAACCGATCCGATGAAGATTCTCTTAATTCAATCATATACCCGTGCGGTGTAACTGAATTGAAAATTATTAGATAACATATTTTAAAATAACAAAAATATAGAAGAGTGACTTATATGAGTAAAATAATAAATTTTGGTGAAAAAGTTGAGGGATACAGTATCCCGGTGCTGAACGAACGAGAAATCAGGGCATCTGCGGGATTACTGTTTTTGATGATGTTTATTTCGATACAGAGAGCTGCGGGAAGTCAAGATTTTTTAATGTTAAAATATGCAGTTGTCATATTCCTGACGGATATGTCCATACGCGTGTTTATTAATCCAAAATTTGCACCTTTTTTAATTATCGGACGCTTGATTGTAAGAAATCAAGTTCCGGAGTATGTGGGAGCAGTTCAAAAGAAATTCGCATGGATTATAGGTGTTATTTTAGCAAGCATCATGCTGGTTCTTCAGGTAATTGTGAATTCATTCAGCCCAATTACAGGAATGATTTGTATGGTGTGTTTGGTCTTTTTGTTTTTTGAGGCAGCTTTTGGAATATGTATCGGTTGTAAGTTTTATTCCTGGTGGTACAAGGAAAAAGCGCAATACTGTCCGGGAGAAGTTTGTGATATTAAATCAAGGCAAGAAATACAAAAAACATCAAAAGCACAGATTTTAGTACTAATTGGATTCATTGTTTATACAATTCTTATAGTAAATATTTTCCATAGCAGTTTTGTTAAGAAACCATTTGATTTGTTTGGGATTCAAAAAGTAACAGAAACTAGTATTAAATAAAGAAGACATTGCAGTGAACAGAAGTAAGATGTTACGAATATTCTTTGATTGCTGTTTTGCAAACGCTCATCAATAAAATTATTTTCTTATATTAACACTGATAATTTATACTTTTAGTTAAACGAAAAAATGTTTCTTAAGGTTGATGATACTATGCTTAGAGTTAATGCGATTAACGGTTTTATCCTGTCCCTGCTTTTATTCACTTCCACATCTTTTTCTCAATTGGATTCTTCTTTACCTCCCGGATCAAACTTTGATTTAAGCGTGTGGAAACTTCAGACCTTGGATGCAAGTTATGGATTGATCGAGGTAACTGCTAATTCACTCAAATTTGGTTACACCAGTAATTTCTTTTATACTCATCCTGTTGACGGTTCGATGGTTTGTTTGACTCCAAGCAATGGGACCTCTACAAGTGGAAGTTCATATCCTAGAGTTGAACTGAGGCAGATGACCGGCGGAGGAAATTGGGCAGTGAACGATGCCGCGGATCACTGGCTGAGTGCGGAATGTAAGGTTGTATCTGTTGCAGCGGCAAAACCACAGACTATTTTCGGGCAGGTTCATGGGAGCGAAACAAGTTCTGAATTGCTGAAACTCAGATGGACAGGCGACCAACCGGGGCAATGCTATATTGAAGCCCGTTATCAAAATAATGATGCAGCAAAAACTGAGTATGGTGTGACGCTTGCTGAGGGACTTTCGCTTGGGCAGAGGTTTACATATTCTATATATATGAAAAGCGGCAAGATTACTGCCACAGTCAACGGGGCTTCTGCATCACAGACATATACAAGTGCATATTATGGAACGAGCGACAGGTATTATTTCAAAGCGGGGAATTATCTTCAGTACCACAGCACTGATGCGAATATTTATGGGGTAACGCAGTTTTATAGTCTTATGCTGAGCGCTCCAAATGCTGTTGACAACGAAACTAATAATCCGGTGAAATTCGAACTGAAACAGAACTATCCCAATCCTTTCAATCCAAGTACTGAAATAAGTTTTTATCTGCCAGTTACGGAGAAAGTTAAACTGACTGTGTATGATATTTCAGGAACTGAGGTCGCGTTGCTTGTAAATCAAACTATGTCTCCAGGGAGTCACTCAATTATGTTTGAGGGAGCTAATCTCAAGAGCGGTGTTTATTTCTGCAGAATGACTGCAGGAAGCTACAAGGAAACGAAGAAACTTGCTTTACTGAAATAAGAAATATTAAACAGCATCATTAAGACTGCCTGGAAAATCAACTATTCCCTGAAGCCGTCAACAGGGCGGGACTTAATTGATTCAAGTATATTGAAATAGGCTAATTCCATCTCCTCTAAGGAAACAAAAGAGTATTCCCAGTAAGATTCTTTGCTGAAGTATAACCTGATGCAATGTTTTCCCTCAACCTCTGATTTAACAACTTTTAACACTCTGTCGAAATTTATCATTTCGCCTGCGAGTTCAATCCACATACCAACCTCTAAGAATAGTTTAAATAAAAATATTTTATTTACAATATAAACGAATCCTTACAATTAACTAATGACTTGTGTCACTCGATAGAAATGGAAGGATGGAATTTGTGTAAAACTAGAGTAAAAAAAGAGGGCGAATCGGAGATTCGCCCTACAAATGTTTTGTTAGCGTGAGGGAGGAAAGATAACTAGTCTTTCAAGGCTCTCGAATAAATCTTATCCAAATTAGAAAGTAATGAGGACTCATCGAAAGTCTTCGAGAATTCTTCGTTTGAAATTAGTGAATTAACTTTTTCACTTTTCTTCAATTCTGATAAGAGTGTGTTCTCTTTTCCATTCCAAACACTCATTGCTGCGGTTTGCACAATCTTGTATGCTTCTTCCCGTTCCAGTCCTTTGGCAGTAAGGAGGAGGAGAACTTTCTGTGAGTAGATAAGTCCTCTTGTTAGGCGAAGATTCTCCAGCATTTTATCTTCATTCACAATCAAATTAGTGATTAACTTATTCGTTAGGTGAAGCATATAATCGAGGATGATAAAACTGTCGGGAATAACCACCCGCTCAACAGATGAGTGAGATATATCGCGTTCATGCCAAAGCGCAATGTTTTCATTTGTGGATGCAGCATAACCACGCACTAGTCTTGCCAATCCGCAAAGTCTTTCACAGACGATTGGATTCTTTTTGTGCGGCATGGCTGATGAACCTTTTTGATTCTTGGAAAAACCTTCCTGTGCTTCCTGAACTTCAGTTCTTTGGAGGTGTCGAATTTCCAAGGCAATCTTTTCCATTTCTCCTGCAATTACGGCCATTGTGTTGAGGAAGTTAGCATGCCTATCGCGTTGAATTACTTGAGTAGTTACCAATGCAGGTTTTAATCCCATCCTTTCGCATACAAATTCTTCGATGCTTAGGTCAAGGTGCTCGAATGTTCCTACTGCACCTGAGAGCATGCCGACAGATATTTCTTCTATCGCTGATTTTAGTCTGCCGATATTCCTTTTTGTTTCCTGCTGCCAGATTAAAAATTTCAGACCAAGGGTTGTTGGTTCAGCATGAATACCATGTGTCCTGCCGATGCAATATGTCCTTTTATATTGAATTGCTTTTTCTTTGAGGATTTTTTCAAGTGTTACAAGTTTATCCATTAATATTTGAGAA
>CAIWTC010000641.1 GCA_903915485.1 uncultured Ignavibacteriales bacterium
CGTCCTGCATTAGCAAACGACGGGGGCGGTGTAGAAGTATTGGGGCTTACTGCAAATATTTTACGGTTGAGATATCAGGGTGCATGCGGAAGTTGTCCAAGTGCAATAAACGGAACTCTCTCCGCTATTGAGCGACTTTTGAAGCAGGATGTTAATCCGGCAATTAGCGTGGTAGCAGATTAACCTCAGAATATTAGTATATTTGAGTCCGTTTTATATGATTTTAAAAATTGAGAAATGCAATGTATGTAACTAAGTTCAAGATAAACTCGTTAAGTTTTATAGCCTATTCTGACCCAAAGGGAATTTTCTCTCTTTTTATAAATACAACCCCTAAGACTCCGAAGAATTTTATTGAATTGGCTCCGGATGACGAAAAGTTTTTTGGACTACAGAAGCAACTTGAAGATTACCTCAAGGGCAAAAAGAAAGTTTTTAAGATTAAACATCATACCGAAGGAACTCCTTTCCAGGTAAAAGTATGGCAGGCGCTTAAAGAAATTCCTTATGGTACGACGGTAAGTTACAAGGCGTTGGCCCAGCATATTGGGAATGAGTTGGCAGTTCGCGCAGTTGGCGGCGCAAACAAACTTAATCCGCTTCCTTTGATTGTACCCTGTCACCGTGTAATTCAAGCAGATGGAAGTCTGGGTGGATATGCCTGCGGAGTAAAAGTAAAGAAAATGCTTCTTGACCTTGAGCATGCACAACCCGGGACATTTTAGTAGATGAAAATAATAATCTGTTTATTAGCAGTATTAATGTTTTCAGTCGGTGCATATTCACAGAGTGCGCCGAAGTTGGGCGATGTTGATTCTGCATATGTTAATGCAAAAAAGGGAATTGTTTGGGGACTGTCAAACATCAAGGTAAAGAAGATGCGCATGGAAAACCGGTTGATTGCGGATAATCAATTGATAGCGCAAGTTAAAATTGAAAAAGAAATAAACGGCATCAAAATAATTTCAACGGGGATTGCCGGCACTACCGAAGTATCTATCACAGCATACAGAACTTTTTCGTCATTAGTAACGGAAGGGTTTCTCGACAAAAATTCAACACTTCTCAAAGAAGAAGAATAACATTTAATTTAATCAGAATCGAATTTTAATGGAAAACAAAACCCGCTGCGGCTATGTAACAATAGCAGGCAGGCCTAATGCAGGAAAATCAACTCTACTTAATATGCTGTTAGGTCAAAAGATTGCAATTGCAACAGCAAAACCGCAGACTACACGGAAAAGAATAACCGGAATATTAACCGAGGAAGATTATCAAATAATCTTTTTAGATACTCCCGGAATTATTGTTCCCAAGTATCTCTTGCAGGAGAAGATGATGAAGTTCGTAAAATTCTCCATCTCCGATGCAGACATACTTCTGCATATCATAGATGCGAATCAGCAAGCGGACATTGAGGATGCATTATCTCCTGACTTTGCTAAACAATTTTTAAGCGGAAAAAGAAGACCTACATTCCTGCTGATAAATAAAATTGATTTAATTAAACCCGAAGACCTTGAAGCTATAAAAGTTAATCTTGAGGCTAACGGCGGATATGCTGGGTTGCTTTGTATTTCAGCGCTTAATAATGATTTCAAAGAAACCATTATGAACTTTATAGTTGGATTGTTGCCGGAACATCCAAAATATTATCCGGATGATTTTGTATCAGATGAAAGTGAAAGGTTTTTTGTTTCTGAAATTATCCGCGAAAAGATTTTAGAGTTATACAGGGATGAAATTCCATATAGCTGCGAAGTGGTCATTGAAGATTTTAAGGAACGGGAAGCAAACAAGCATTTTATTTCTGCAACAATATTTGTTGAAAGAGATTCGCAAAAAATAATTGTGATTGGCAGAGGCGGTGACCAGATAAAGAAGATTGGCGAATCCGCACGCAAAGACATCGAAACATTTTTAGACCATCAGGTTTATCTTGAGCTTCGCGTGAAAGTTAGGGATAGCTGGCGCAAGAATGAAAGATATCTCCGCAATTTTGGGTATGAAAATAGTCCTGAGCATGAATAAATTTTCCCGAGCATGCTAAACTATATTGATAAATATATTGACTTAAAAATGAGCCCCGGCGAAATTGTTTGGGAGCTTTTTAGAGCGGTCTCATGAATAAAAAAGTTGTTGCACAGTTAGGGCTCTTTTCAAATACAATTATCTGGGGCGGAACTTTTACAATAATCAAGCAGGCATTGTCAGGTGTATCCCCGATGATGTTTGTTTCATCAAGATTTCTGCTTGCTGCTCTGATACTCACTCCTTTTTGTTATTCAACTCTGAAGAGTGCTTCGAAAATTAATTTCAAGCAGGCAAGCATCTTGGGTGTTTACTTATTCATTGGGTTCATCACTCAAACTATTGGTCTTCAAACAACAACCCCGACAAAGTCCGCGTTTATAACGGGGACATTCATTGTGTTTACTCCGATATTTCAGACAATACTTGAAAGACGAAGACCATCTATGATGAGTCTTTTCGCCATTCTTATCGCTACGGTAGGAATTGTATTGTTGTCATCACCTGCGGATTCAAAACTCGGCGTGCTCTCCGAGTTGAAGAGTTCATTTTCGTTTGGTGATTTTCTTACTTTAATTTGTGCTGTATCGTATGCATTGTATATAGTTTATCTTGATATGATTTCGGATACAATCAATTACAAGTTTTTATCTTACTGGCAGATACTCGTAACTGCTGTGTTGAGTATGCTTACAATACCGCTGCTTCACTTTACTAATATTGAATTCATTAAATTTACATTTGATTTTAAGGTTATTGGGGCAATATTATACACAGCATTATTTGCAACAGTACTAACGACAACAATTCAAACAAAGTTTCAAAAGGAAGTAACTCCTACTCAAGCGAGTTTACTCTTTTCTATGGAGCCGATATTTGCAGCAGTATTTGCATATTATGTTATGAATATTACTGTTTCTCCAATGGGAATGGTTGGGTGCGTATTAGTATTTTCTGCAATAATATTCTCTGAACTTTTCTCAAAGGATAAATTCAAATGAGTAAAAGAGTAAGAGTAGAAATAATAGTTAACGGACTTGTTCAAGGTGTAGGCTATAGATATTACACATTCCGCAGCGCCGCGGTAATTGGAGTTGCAGGGTTCGTCAGTAATTTATACACCGGCGAAGTTAAGGTTGTTGCTGAAGGCGAGAGGTTTGAGTTGGAAGAGTTGATTGAAAAATTAAGGATCGGACCATTCGGTGCGCATGTAAAAAATCTGAATATTGATTGGCAGGAACCGACAGAAGAATTTAGCAAATTTGAGATAAGACAATGAAACAGAAAATCAGAATTGGAAACGGATTTGATATCCATCAGTTTGAAGAAGGCAGAAAGCTTTTCCTCGGCGGAATTGAAATACCAAACGCAATAGGATTGGCAGGGCATTCAGATGCAGATGTGCTGTTACATTCGGTATGCGATGCATTGCTAGGGGCATTGGCATTGGGTGATATCGGTAAGCACTTCCCCAATACTGATGAGCGGTTCAAAAATATTGACAGTAAAATTCTCTTGAAGCATGTTGGTGATTTAATATCTGCAGAAGGATATGATATCGGCAATGTTGATATTATGCTGATGGCTGAGAAACCTAAGATTCTTCCGTTTGTGGAGCAAATGAGAGAATGCATCGCAGCAATACTTAATTGTGAAATTAATCAAGTGTCGATAAAAGCAACAACAATGGAGAAACTCGGCAGTATAGGGCGCGAAGAGGGTATTGCGGCTTCGGCATCTGTGCTGTTGTTCAAAAAGGATACTCATGTTTGACCAAATATTAAATTATCTTCAATTTGCAACTCCTTTGATGATATATCTCGTGTTGTTTTTATTTCCTTTTATAGAAAATATATTCCCTCCGTCGCCAAGTGATTTAGTTATTTTATTAGGAGGTACTTATATCGGTTTGGGGAAAATAGCATTTATACCGGCGCTTCTGCTGACATCCCTCAGTAGTGAAATTGGATTTCTATTCCTGTTTTATTTAGGATGGCAGACTGATAATAAAATGATTGCAAAGGGGAAGTTTAAATTTATTTCCAGTGAGTCTATGCTTACAGCACAAAAATGGTTTAATAAATACGGATTTGTAATAATTATTTTCAACAGATTTATTGCCGGTATTCGCGCGGTGATTGCATACTTTGCCGGTGTTAGTAAACTTGAAATAAAGAAAACCGTAATCTATTCTTCAATCAGCTCAGTTTTATGGCACGCATTATTATTAAGTTTAGGGATGTGGTTTGGGGCGCATGCAAGAGTGATTGACAGAGCTATTTCCATGTATGGAACCGTGCTGATGATATTGGCCCTGGTGGCAGGAATCGCACTGACAATCAGATATTATATTAATAAAAAATCTACAACATAGTATGTCAAAGATAAGCGTAGTAATTCAGCTATTTCAGTTTATGAAAGAACATAAAAAAATGTGGCTCATGCCGATAATATTAATCTTTATTCTCCTGGGCGGAATAATTGTATTGGCTAAAGGCTCTGCTTTGGCGCCGTTTATTTATGCTTTATTTTAATTTTATAAACAGTCCCTTAAGACTCAAAAAATCAATAAATAATGCTTGAACATTTAATTAACTATCTGGCGTTTGCAGCACCGGTCATGGTCTATATGATTATGTTTCTTTTCCCTTTTATAAAGAACATTTATCCGCCGTCACCGAGCGATTTGATTGTTATAATCGGCGGGACATATGTGGCCACGGGAAAAATAGCATTCCTTCCAACATTGCTTTTGACATCTTTAAGCAGTGAGATTGGATTTGTATTGTTGTTCTATATAGGGTGGAGGACAGAAAAGAACTTTTTGACATCGGGTAGGTTTAAATTTATTTCCGTGAAGTCCGTGAGCAGCGCTGAAAGATGGTTTGCTAAGCATGGCTTTAAAGTTATTCTAGTGAATCGCTTTGTTATTGGCATTAGAGCGGTAGCAGCATTTTTTGCGGGGATTAATAAGATGGATATAAGAAAGACAATTATATATTCATCGGTAAGTTCGCTGCTGTGGCATTTATTGCTTTTGAGTTTAGGTTTTACATTTGCCGCTAATATTAAAGTTGTTGATGAAGTGCTCTCGGTTTATGGAAAAGGAGTTCTTGCGATAATTCTTACAACAGTGCTTGTGCTGTTAATCAGAAGGCGGATTATGCTTAAACGGGTTGAAAGTAATTAGCTCGCCGGGAAATATATACTTTAATATTTAACTGCATAAGTGTTACAGAGGCACAAGATCTGTGCCCCTGCACGAAAATCAAGAAGTAGTTCGCTTTTTAAATTTACCAATCACAGCACCAATCAAACAGACTAACCCTGCAAATATTGCGATGTACGGAAACAGCATCGGGTGTTTTGAATAAAATGTCTGTTCATCCAAAAGTTTAACTTCACCGCTAAGCAAAGTTGATTCATACATTGCTGTCTGTTTTTCAATTTGTCCGAAAGGATTTATGAAGCAGCTTATTCCGCCGTTAGCGCAGCGCACAAAGTACCGACGGGTTTCCACCGCACGCAGCCTTCCGAAATCTCTATGCTGATATGGGCCGCTGGTATTGCCATACCAACTATCGTTAGTAACCACAACAAGAAACTGTGCGCCTTTTGAAGCGATGCTTGTGACAAGTCCCGTGTAGATTGATTCATAACATACTACTGCACCGACTTTGAAACTATCAGTCTTATTAGAATTTGCAAATTTGAAAATTGTTGTATCGCGGCCTACATTCCAACCCGAGAGTCCTACACCCCATTTTATCCAATCACCCAAGATTGGAATCTCATCCACGAAAGGAACGCGTTCTCCGAATGGAACGAGTTTCATTTTACCGTAAGTCTGAATATCGGGTGAACCGTTGGTCATTCCATAGACTGCGTTATAGGTGGCGTAATATCTTTTCATATCTTTGCGAACCTTAACATCGGGGGGCATTATGTCTCCCTCAAAGTACTCGCGGAAGTCGGGCATGCCAGTAATCAGTGACACAGGATAAGTATTTATAAAGCTTTGCAGTGAATCCCGCGCATCAGAATACCCAATGCTTTTGTAGTAAATCGGTAATGCTGTTTCGGGCCAGAGTATTAAGTCGGGTTTTTCCTGAAGGAGAGTGCGCGAAGATGATAAAAGCATTTTCACGGTTTTGATATAATCTAATTCAGCCCATTTGTCGTATGGGTCGATGTTTGGTTGAACCAGTCCGATTTTTATGGTTTTGCTTTTCTCTGAATCCAAACCTTTGCTGATAACAATCAGGCCGTAGATAGTTGGAAGAAGTATCATCAACAAACCAATGCTTAATGAAGCGAGAAACTTTCTACGGTTAGAATAGTAGTTTATGAATGCATAATAAAAGGCAACATTTGTTCCGACAATGAGTATTGTAAGTCCCCATCCGCCTATGGTGTCTGCTATCTGAATGAAGTAGGTGAACTTAACCATTCCATTATGCATTTGAAGCCAGGGGAATGACCAGTCGGTAATTGTGTAAAGGTATTCATACAGCAGCCAAAAGAGCGGAAAGACAAACAATGCAGTTTTGGAAGAAATATATTTTCTCCAGAAATAGTAAAGGCTTGAGGCTATTAAAAAGGGAACCGGATTAATAAAGAACAAAAGAAATCCGCCAATCATCAGGAAGGGGTCTTTCGCCAATGTGAATGCGCCCACCCAATATAGTGACAGCACTGAAAATGTGAAGGTCATCAGGAAGGTTGCTTTATTAATTTCGGCAAGAGTTTTTCTTTCTGAAATTACAATAAGATATGGAACAAGCGCGACGAACAGTGTCAGCGGAAAAGGTGAGGGCGGGAATCCAAGCGCAAGAAATATTGCCGACATAATCAGCAGGTATCTTTCCCGCTTGCGTTTTTCCTTTTGCTCTACTGATAATTCACTTTTTTTGAACAGCTTAAATTTCATTAAAGTGATTCCTTTCGTGATAGTTCTTTTGCCAGATAATAACCGGTAAGACTTTGCTTATCTTTTGCAACAGTTTCGGGAGTTCCTTCAGCAATAATATTCCCTCCGAATTCGCCGCCACCGGGTCCAAGGTCGACCACCCAATCAGCGGTTTTAATTACATCGAGGTTATGTTCCACAATTACGACGGTGTTTCCTTTTTCAACAAGTTTATCCAATGCTGTTAACAGAACGCGGACATCTTCAAAGTGCAGTCCTGTTGTTGGTTCATCTAAGAAGTAAATGGTTTTACCTGTGCTCACTTTACTGAGTTCGGTTGCAAGTTTTACGCGCTGTGCTTCACCGCCGGAAAGAGTTGTTGCCTGCTGACCAAGTTTGAGGTAACCAAGTCCGACATCCATAAGTGCTTTAACTTTTCGTCTGATGCGCGGATGGTCTTCAAAAAATTCCATTGCCTCGCTAACTGTCATATCCAAAACATTGGCAATTGATTTTGTCTTGAAGAGTACATCAAGAGTTTCGCGGTTATATCTTTTGCCGAGACAGACATCGCAAGTGACATAAACATTAGGGAGAAAACTCATTTCTATTTTCTTTAGTCCGTCACCGCCGCATGCTTCGCATCTTCCGCCCTTGACATTGAAACTGAATCGCCCGACAGCGTAACCGCGCATTTTTGCTTCAGGAAGTGATGCGAACAGGTCGCGGATAAATGTAAATAACCCGGTGTAAGTAGCGGGATTGGACCGAGGTGTTCTGCCAATGGGGTCTTGGTCAATTTCAATTACTTTGTCAATATGTTCAAGGCCTTTAATTTTTTTGTAAGGGAGCGGACTTGTCTTAGAGTCATAGAAATGCTTCATTAAAATTTTAACCAGCGTTTCGTTGATGATGGTTGACTTGCCGGAACCGCTTACGCCTGTAATGCCGATTAACATTCCCAAGGGAAGATTCAGCGTTACATCTTTTAAGTTATTTCCTGATGCGGAAATCAGTGAAAGTTTTTTGCCGATTCCTTTTTTGCGCGTTTTTGGAATTTCAATTTGTCGTTTATCTTTAAGATAATCAATCGTTAGCGATGAAGAGTTTATATCGTTCATCAAGTCTTCTGTATATCCCGCAGCGCAGACTTCACCGCCATGTATGCCGGCGGCAGGGCCTAAGTCGATTAGATAATCAGCGCTTTCAATAGTCTCGCGGTCATGCTCCACTACAATAACAGAGTTATCTAAATCGCGAAGTTTTTTTAATGAGTTGATTAATTTGATGTTATCGCTTTGATGCAGACCAATGCTTGGTTCATCAAGAACATAAAGTACGCCTGCTAATTGCGTGCCGATTTGTGTTGCAAGACGAATTCTTTGGGACTCGCCCCCGCTTAATGTTTTGGAACTTCTGTTTAGGGTAAGATAATCCAATCCGACATTTAAGAGGAAATCAAGTCTTTCTGAAATTTCTTTTTTGATAGGTGCGGCAATCAGTGCCTCGCGGCCGGTGAGTTTTATATTTTCGAAAAACTCTTTCGCCCGTAAGATAGATAAGGATGTAACTTCGGAAATATTCAGACCTTGAAAATAAATTGATAATGATTCTTTTTTAAGTCTTCCGCCGCTGCATGTTTTACAACTTTTGGACACCATGTATGCTTCAACCCACTCTCTTACATGATTGCTGGAAGTGTTGAGGTAGTATTGATTAAGGTGACCCATTACACCGCCGAAAGTATGGTGGTATGAAATAGACCTTCCGCTGCCGTGACGGAATTGCACGGTTAGTTTTTCCTTGGTGCCGTGGAGCAGGACTTCTTTTTGAATGTCATTAAGTTTTTTGAGCGGTGTGTCGAATGTAAAATTGTATGCTTCCGCAAGTGATTCTAGTTGAGCAAACATATAAGTGCTGCGCGGTTTACCTATGGCGGCAATACCTTCTTCGTTGATTGTCTTAGACCAGTCAGGAATGACGAGGTCTTCATCGAATTCTTTTGCTTCACCGAGTCCGTTGCATTCAGGACATGCACCGAAGGGGGAATTGAAAGAGAAGGAACTTGGTGCTAATTCAGAATAACTTATTCCGCAGTCAGCGCATGCGAGAAGTTTGCTGAAGATTAAATCTTCAGTCCCGCAGTTTACAATCACAATTCCTTCGCCATAATTTAGCGCAACTTCAAGTGATTCTCTCAGCCGTGTTTCAACGGCAGCGTTTACCGAAAATTTGTCGATAACAACTTCGATGTTGTGTGCGTTATACCTGCTTACCTGAAAACCTTTAAATAATTCTTTGAACTCACCGTCAACTCTTGCTTTGGTAAAACCGTCTGAAAGGATTTCTTCAAAGAGTTCGCGGTAATGTCCTTTTCGTCCTCTGATAAGAGGGGCCAAAAGAGAAATCTTCTTTTGGTCGAAGTCAGTCATTATTCTCGTAAAAATTTGTTCAGTGGACTGCTTCGTGATTGGTTTCCCGCAATTGTAGCATTTAGGATATCCGACTCTGGCATAGAGTAAGCGGAGGTAGTCGTAAATTTCAGTTACTGTTCCCACGGTTGAGCGGGGATTGGATGAAGTTGCTTTTTGCTCGATAGAAATTGCGGGACTTAATCCTTCGATGATATCGACATCAGGTTTCTCGAGCATATCAAGAAACTGCCTTGCGTAAGCAGAGAGTGATTCAATATAACGGCGCTGACCTTCAGCATAAATTGTATCAAATGCGAGGGACGACTTGCCTGAACCTGAGATGCCGGTGATGACAGTCAGTTTATTTCGGGGAATATCTACATTAATATTTTTTAGATTATGTTCCCGTGCGCCGCGCACGAGTATAGTTTCTTGTTCCAAAATCAAAATCCGGTGAATTAAATCAAGTATGTTATCAATTAACTAAGAGAAAAGCAAAAGAAAAATTTTGGGGTAATGCTTGTTTGGTTTAATTATGATTTTTTGCCTGTTGTGGACACCATGTCCTAAAGAACACGGCTGGGTTGAGAAAGCCCCATAAATGGGACTCAAAAAATGTAATGGATTGGGCAAAGATTAAGATATCTTTGATTATATAGCGGCTTTGTAACGTGCAATCGCTTCTTTTGATTCCTCTGAATGCTCAACTATTGGCTGCGGATAATTGTTAAGGGTGTTCTTATAAAGCGAGTGAATTGTTTTGGGTGCAACATCATTTAATTCAGGAATCCATTTCTTTATATAGATGCATTCGGCATCGAATCTTTCCTGCTGCCGCCATGGATTGAAGATGCGGAAGTATGGCTGTGCATCACATCCCGTGCTTGCCGCCCATTGCCAGTTGCCATTGTTCAGGCATGGGTCATAATCTACTAGTTGCTGTGCAAAATATTTTTCGCCTCTGCGCCAATCGATATGCAAATCCTTCGTAAGAAAACTTGCAACCACCATTCTGACTCTGTTATGCATATATCCCGTTGCGTTGAGTTCTCTCATGCCCGCATCAACAATAGGGAAGCCTGTAGTGCCGTTTTTCCATTTTTCAAATAACGCGTCGCTGCTGTTCCATTTTACATTCTCATATTTGTCATTAAATGAGTGCCCGAATACTTTTGGGAAATGGTATGCAATGTGATGGAAAAAATCCCGCCAGTATAACTGTCTTAGCAGGGGATGAGTGTCGCCTAACTTTGCAGATATTTCATAATACACTTCTCGGACAGAAACTGTTCCGAATTTCAAGTGTGCTGAAAGTTTGCTTGTCCCATCGATTGAGGGGAAGTCTCTTTCGGTTTCATAATTTTTCAGACCGGAAATATTTTTCAATATGTTCAAGGCAGGGGGTCTTCCGCCTTTTATTCTAAGCGCATTATCCGAGGGTGAAATGACTTTCTCCTCAAAAGAAATTTTACCGGAATAATAATTATTGAAGTTGTTTATCTGAGGTGCGTTTACGAAAATCTTAGATGCGTTTTTCCAGTAGGGAGTAAAAATTGTATAAGGTTTACCGTCCTGCTTTAACGCATCTTCGGGTTCATTAAGTAATGTGTCGGCGAATTGCTTGAATGTTATTCCTTGCTGATTACACTCTGACTGTATCTCAGAATCCCTCTTAATGCTGAAAGGTGTATAGTCTTTATTTACATATACAGCGGAGATTGACTCTTCTTTTATTAGTCTTGTAATAACTTCGACAGGGTTGCCGTGAAAAACATATAAGTGCGTTCCGAGTTTTTGTAATTCATTGTCTAACTCGTTGAGCGAATCTATCATAAAGCCGAATGCATTTTCGGAAAAGTATTCGTTCTTCGTTTTATCCGCCTGGGCAGGGTCGAAGATGAATGCAGGTAATACTGATTCTGACTCTTTGAGGGCGCAGAGTAGTGCGGTATTGTCTTCAAGTCGAAGATCGCGCCGGAAAATGTAAAGGGATTTATTTTGTGTACGGGAGAAGACCGGCATTTTCTATAAAATCAATTTGATTCTTCAGAAAGAACACTGGCGATATAAGCGACTAATTCAGACACTTGAGTTAATATCATGTGTCTATTTATTTGAATATCGTCTTCAATTGGTTCATATCGAAAATCAACACCAAAGTCTGTTAAACTTTGAAGTTCGGAAAAATTCTCAGGTAATGGATGGTCGTTTAATTTGAGCAACGAAAATATTTCATATAAATCGTGAATTTTTCTGTATTCAATTGAGTAAAAATCCATCAATGCCTTTGCCGCCTTTTCAACCGCTTGCTGAGCATGGAAGCCAAAGATTTCATCTGAAAAATTTTCGTTATCGTCAACCATTCCTTTTAGGGCATTGAAATCTTGTTTGCACATCTCAAAAAGAATTTTAGCATGCTCAAGGTTTTGCATAAAGGACTTTCCCTTCCGAAATGCAAGTGTGTATTATATGGTTACAATAATCCTTCCAATGCTCAACTTCGGAATTGTTATATAGAAGAATATCCTTTGGAACCCTTACCTCCGATAAGGCTTGGCGCAATCTATTTCGAATTGAATGTCTGCTTCTTTCTTTGGAAAAATTTCCTCTGTCAACTACAAGTAAGTCAAGGTCAGAGTCCGGTTCGTTGGTGCCTCTGCCTCGGGACCCAAAAAGAATTATTGATTCAGGGTCAATCTCTTCTACGATTATGTTTATGACTTTGTCATAATCTATATCGTTAAAGTTATTCATAATTGTTTATATGTAATCTAATTGCTAATAAATTTATTAAAATCTTTGAATAATTATAAGCAATTTTAGTCTAAAACACACAACTCATTTTTAGGTCAATGCTTTGTCTTAATCATATCGCCTAAATAATTCAAATAATATCCCTTTATTTTTTGTGAAAGTAAGTCAAATCTTGGAATAACGCTCAAAAATTCATAAATTGCATTTTAATTTAGCAATTCGGAGAATCACACTTAATGTATTTTAAACAGCGGACTCACACTTGCGGTGAACTGACAGAAGAACATATTGGATCAGAAGTCGTCCTTAACGGATGGGTTGATACCCGTCGTGATTTGGGCGGGGTAATTTTTATTGAAATGCGTGACAGATACGGTATTACTCAAGTTGTATTTGAGCCTCATATCAGTGAGCAGGCGCATCATGAAAGCAAAGTTCTTCGCAGTGAATATGTTGTTTCTATTGAAGGTGTTGTACGCAAAAGACCTGAGGGCACTGAAAACACAACTTTGCCTACAGGTAATATTGATGTGCTCGTTAATAAGGTGGTTGTACTGAATGTCGCAAAGACTACCCCTTTCCCTATCCAAGATAACATTGATGTTCATGAAGATTTAAGATTAAAGTACCGCTTCCTTGACTTGAGAAGACCTAAGATGCAGAATGCGTTACTGCTTCGTCACAAGATGTATCAGGTTGCAAGAAAATATTTAGACTCTCTTAACTTCGTTGAAGTTGAAACTCCTGTTCTGATGAAAAGTACTCCCGAAGGTGCAAGAGATTTCTTGGTTCCAAGCAGAATGCATAAAGGCAGATTTTATGCACTTCCTCAATCACCGCAGACTTACAAGCAGATATTGATGGTCGCGGGTATGGATAGGTATTTTCAAATAGTGAAATGCTTCCGTGATGAGGATTTGCGCGCTGACCGTCAGCCTGAATTTACACAGATAGATATTGAAATGTCGTTCATCGATACCGAACAAATCTATGAGATGGTTGAGGGTTTGATGAAAGATTTTTATAAACAAGTTTGGAATAAAGATTTAGTTACTCCGCTTCCACGACTGACATATGATGATGCGATGGAAACTTACGGTTCGGATAAACCTGATTTGCGTTTTGACTTGCCGATGACCACGCTTAATAAAGTTTTTGAAAATTCTACATTCAGAGTATTTCAGGATTCAATCACCAAAGGCGGCATCATTTCCGGAATGGTTGCTCCCGGATGCGGTGACTATACCCGTAATCAGTTAGATAACTTAACGGACTTCTGCAAGAAACTTGGTGCAGGCGGACTGATTTGGATTCGTGCTAAAGAAGAAGGACTTGAATCACCTACGATGAAATTCCTCACCGAAGATGAACAAAAAGCATTAACCGCCGCATTAGATGCAAAGCCGGGCGACTTGCTTTTAATCTTGACAGGAAAAAAATGGAAGACTCTTCAGTTGATGGGTATGCTTCGTCAGGAAATGGCAAGAAGATTAAATCTTATCAAAGAAGATTCAGAACCAAAACTATTATGGGTCGTTGACTTCCCGTTGTTTGAATGGGATGAAGACACAAAGAGATATTATGCAATGCATCATCCGTTCACATCACCACGACTCGAAGATATTGAGTATATGGAAAGCGACCTTTCAAGAGTTAAAGCGCGTGCTTATGACTTGGTGCTTAACGGAAGCGAAATTGCGGGCGGAAGTATAAGAATTCACAATTCTGATTTACAGGCGAAGATGTTTCAGGCGCTTGGATTGACTGATGCTGAAGCGAATGAAAAATTCGGATTCCTTATGAATGCATTCCAATACGGTGCTCCTCCTCACGGCGGAATTGCTTTCGGGTTTGACAGACTTGCAATGATATTTGCGGGCGAACACTCAATCCGCGATGTGATTGCATTCCCTAAAACTGCAAGCGGCATGTCACTTATGGATGAAGCACCTGCGGGCGTTTCTGATGACCAGTTAAAAGAACTGCATATACGCATCAGGGGTGAGCAAGCAGCAAAGTAGTCGTTGTTTCGGCTACACTCAACAACCATAGTGCCCCCTCTCAACACCGGGTTATAAAGCGTTGTGTTAGTTGAGACGGAGTATCCGATGAGTTGGGATATTCATTACGCGGGAGTGTTGGTTTAGATGGAGTTTTCATTGAGTGGAATCGTTCATTGAACTGAGCCGAAATGAACACGGAGTCATAATAAATGTTGGTTTTCGTTTTTTTTTCTATAATTTGTCCTTAAAAGCAATAGATATTTGAGGTCTGTTATGAAAAGTTTATTTGTTCTTGTCTTTGTAACTCTCATTATAACCTCGTCATTAAATGCACAGTTTTATGACAGGTTAAATATTTCAGCGAGTATTACCTCTGTATCCGGTCAAAATGTTTACTGCTCCACACCGACAGGGCTTTTAGCTTCTCACGACAACAGCAATTCGTGGAGTACACTGACTACAGGTAATTCCACCAATTATATCTTCCCCATAAATTCCGACACTGTATATTTTGGAAATTCTTCCAGCATCTATAAATCATGCGATGGCGGAAAAACATTTCAGACTTGTTCAACCGCCACAAATATTTTCGCATGTTATTTTTTAACTGGAAGTATCGGCTATTTAGTAGGGAATAGCAAGATATTGAGCACTGTGGATGGCGGAGTTACATTTCAAAATGCAGTTGTCACGGCTCCGTATAAGAGCTTCAGATGTGTCTGGTTTACGGATGCAAAGAATGGATTTGCCGCAGGCTTAGGATCTTTTGTGAAATCAACTGATGGAGGTGCCAATTGGTATGCAGGCTCAACAATGGGCTC